>PGXB01000013.1 GCA_002838945.1 candidate division Zixibacteria bacterium HGW-Zixibacteria-1 | reverse complement strand
AACATCTGAACACCTCCTGTCCTTCGGGACTCAGGATGAGAAAGAATCATAATAATAGTATCCTTTCTCCGTGTCCACTAAATCGGGGGAACTTCATGTCATGGCTGAGTCCAGGGGTGGCAAAGAGGATACAAGATTAAAGCATTCTTTTGAGGGATTATGGCAGCAGGGTACAGACTTTGTCGATCCCGACAGATTTCAGAGTAGACTGACCAGTAAAAAACTAAAAATAAAACCAAAAGCAAATAATATCTCAGGCTTACAACTCGCCGATATTCTTGCTCATCCAAGTAGGAATGAAATCTTATTCGAGCAAAATTTATTATCCAAAAATATTGCCCCCTTTGCTAAAAATGTAATTGAAATATTACAGAAGAAATACTATCAACATCATGGAAAAATCTTTGGGAAAAAATTCATATAAATAAAAAGGCCCTTACGGGCCCGATGGCGTTCACCATCCACCTCCGCATAAGCGGATTATTCTTATAATCGCCAAAACGCCAAAATTGTCAAGATAAAAATAGATTTTTTTTATTTCCTATATCCTTTTTTATTTCTTTTTGACTAGATTTGTAGAATTCTTGCCTACCCTAGCTGTTCACAAATCTGGCCAGTCTCGCTCCAATTCCTCCTTGCTTTCAAAATATCAACACCGTATAGATTGTAAAATGCACTTTTCAGGAGAAGGGAATTATGAAAAAAATCCTTATCATCGGCGGGCATGGGATGCTGGGAAGACCGGTGGTCAGGCGGCTTCTCAAGGAAGGTTTCGCCGTCAGGACCATGGCTCGTGATAAAGCCAAAGCTGCCGCGCTGCTTCCGTCCGAGACCGAAATTGTCGAAGGGGACCTTACAAATATAGACTCCATTCGCCGGGCCGCTGTCGGCGCCGATATTGTCTATCTCAATCTGGCCACCTTGCGGCACAAGGCCGCCTTCCGGCCCGAACTCGACGGCACCAAAAATGTCATCGAGGCGCTGGCCGACCGTGATGATATTGTTATTTCCAAGCTGAGTGGTTTGGGCGTCAGACCGACCGACGGGTGGTGGCTCGATGCCGACCAGAAATATGAAGCGGAGGAACTGATCAAGGGATCCGGCCACCCCTATATTATTTTCCGCCCGAGCTGGTTCCATGAATCGCTGCCGCTTTTTGTACAGGGCAACAGACTGGCCATCATGGGCCGCCCTCCGCACCCAATTTACTGGATTGCGGGTGATGATTATGGCCGGATGGTCGCCGAAGCTTTCAGAAAAAATCTCGTCAATCGCACTTTTAATGCCCAGGGATCAACCCCGCTCACCTTCGACCAGGCCGCTGAGAAATTTATCCTGGCCTATAAGTCGGCCATGAAGATTATCCATATCCCCTTGTTTGTCTTGAAAGCAGGCGGTCTGTTTAAACCACAGTTTAAAGACCTTTCAAAACTCTTCGAGTACTGTACCAAGTATGCCGAGAAACTTGAAAGCGAATCCGATTGGAATGAATTATACCGTCCACGGATGACGGTCGAGGAATATGTGGAATACATGCTCCGAACCGGAGATGTTCCAAGCAAGCGATAAGAATCATGACATTGATATCCTTCTTTATAGCAATTCGAAAGGAGCTTTTATGCGACGATTTTTCATAACATGCCTGCTGATGTTAATAATATCAGTCGGCGGGTTCGCTCAGGATCAAAGGGATCTCCCCATCCGGCCGGTCAATACCTTTTCAATTGTCTGTTATGATTCGGCCACCGGGCAGTTCGGTGCGGCAGTACAATCGCATTGGTTCAAGGTAGGTGATGTTATCTGGCTGGAGCCGGGGATCGGGGCGGTCGCGACTCAATCACTGGTCGAGTTTTCGTACGGCCCGCTGGGGCTGGCCATGATGCGCAATGGAAAATCGGCCGAGCAGGCATTGGAAGGTCTTCTGGTCTCCGACCCGGATAATGCTGTCAGGCAGGTGGCCATGATTGATAAAAACGGCGTTGTCGCGACTCATACCGGAGGCAAATGCATCGCCGAAGCGGGGCATTTGATCGGCAAAAATTACTCGGTTCAGACCAATTTAATGCGCAATGCAACGGTTTGGCCGGCTATGGCAAAAGCTTTCGAAAACAGTGAGGGTGATTTGGCCGACAAAATGATGGCCGCCCTCGAAGCGGCGCAAAATGAGGGCGGCGATATTCGGGGCAAACAGTCGGCGGCGATGGTGGTCGTCTCGGGCACCCCGACCGGGATGCCGTGGAAAGATCGACTGATTGATATCCGCGTCGATGATTCACCCGAACCGCTGGTAGAACTGCGGCGATTGCTGAATATCTCGCGCGCCTACGAGCATATGGATAAAGGTGACATATACATCACCGAAAAGGATTTCGTAAGGGCCAAAGAGGAATATATGAAGGCTTCGGAGATGGCCCCCGGAAATCCGGAAGTGCTTTTCTGGTATGCCGCAACCCTGGTTACAGCCGGTGAAGTCGAAAGTTCGCTGCCCATTTTCAAGCAGGTTTTCCTGATTGATGAATCCTGGCGGGAGCTTGTCCCCCGTTTGGTCGATGCCGAACTCCTGCCGGATGACAGGGAGATTATTGATCGGATCATAAAACCGTAATTGGCAATTTCGAGAGGAATAAAAAAATACTCTTCTTGACTTCGACGACCTTTGGTATCATTTTCCCATGCCATGATGGTTGTGTTGTGTGGTTAATGCGGATTCATATGAAATAGACGGAACGGCAGCTTGGAAACAAACGGTACTTTTTTAGATCATAACGGGACCACTCTTGTAAGAAAGCAGCTTCTTTTCTTATCGGTGGAAGGAGCTTTCGCAACCGTTTTTATCACCGTCACCGGTGGGGCTTTTCTTACCGGTCTGGCCCTTTTATTCGGAGCCAATGATTTTCATATCGGTCTGCTGGCCGCAATTCCCTTTCTGGCTCAATCGGCGCAGATAGTCTCGGCCTATTTTTCGGATCGAACCGGCCAGAGAAAGAGGATGGCGGTCTGGAATTCAGCCGTCGCGCGGCAAATCTGGTGGCTGATGCTTCCGGTAATATTTTTCGCCGGAAATTGGCGGCTGGAGGCGATGATTTTAATCGTTATCATTTCCAATATCGCCACCATGCTGGCAACCGCCGGGTGGTTATCATGGATAGCCGACCTGGTTCCGGAGAAGATTCGAGGGCGATATCTGGGAAACCGAAGCGCCGCGGTGGCCATTGCCACCATGACGGCGACTATTCTCGGCGGTATAATCCTCGACGAATTCAGGGCGATAGACCGTGAAAACAGCGGCTTCGCGGTAATTATCGCGGCCGGTTGTCTGTTTGCCCTGGCAGCAGTAATTCTGCTCAACAGATTACCCGACCGGCCACCCGAGACAATTAAGACCGATGTCAGCTGGTCCTACTTTTTATCCCCTCTGAAGGACCGGAATTTTACCTATCTGATAAAAATATTTTTCTACTGGAATTTTGCCCTCGGTATTTCCGCCTCATTTTTTGCACCGCACATGCTTATTAATCTCGACATGAGTTTTACCCTGATCTCGATATACTCGAGTGTCGCCGCGCTGGCCGCGATATTATTGAATAAACCATGGGGAATTCTGATTGACCGCTTCGGCAGCAAACCGGTGGCGGTCTTCTGCGCTTTCGGCATCGCCGTTGTTCCCATGCTCTGGCTTGTCCCACGCCCGGGGCACCTGGGAATTCTGGCTTTTGAGGCTGTATATTCCGGCGCGCTCTGGGCCGGCTTCAACCTGGCCGCCTTCAATATACCGATAGCCAACAGCCCCAGGAAGGGCCGGACCATATACCTGGCCATGTTCTCGGTTGTTACCGGGCTGGCCTTCTTTATGTCATCTATAATAGGTGGAATCCTGGCCGAAAGCTGGCATCATATCCACTGGCCGATTATGGGGCAAACCATCGTAAATTACCATATTCTCTTTGTCATATCGGGCCTGATGCGGCTGATAGCGGCATTTTTTATCATGACTTTCCATGAACCCAAAGAGAAGAGCTTCCCCATCATGATACAGTTTATGGGATATTCGATATTGAAATGGCTGTCCGTCGGACGCCAGATATTGCCCGGAAATCGAAAGAGATAACGGCCCTTGTAAAGGCCGGAGCTATTCCGATTTCTTCCGCGACAAAACCAGATTCGTTATAAAACCGGCGACAAAGCCGACCAAAAAGATCAACGGCAACAGCAGAATCTGAGACATGCTGAAACTCCAGAAAAACAACCGGAAGGTCACGACTCCGGTATTCTGAAGAAATATGATCAATATGATCAAAACTGCTATCGCGACAATGATGGCTTTGGCCGAAAAGCCGCTTTTTTTCTCGTTTTCGAAATGCATAATGTTTCTTAAAAAGACCGAACCAATTAAATGCCGGTCCTGAGTTAATTATATATTGATTATGACTTGTCTTTCTTTGAGGCTCCGCCGAAATAGACGCCGAGCATAAGTTTGAAATCCGGAATATCGCCCAGACCGACACGGGCTTCCAGATTATAAAGGCTGCTTTCTCCCATTGGAATTTTCAACCCGCCCCCGATACTGATGCCGATTTCGGTGTTGCTGTCTCCGAAGTCGGGATCAAGATATATCAGGGTCGGACCGACCAGGCCGTAAAAGGAAGCCGTCGATTTAGGGGGCTTGAGTAATGTCAACTGCAAGTCGGCATTAAAAGTAACGTCGGTGACATGATCGCCGAATCCAACATCGATACTCGGCGCCAGGCGCGCTACTTTAAATATTTGGCCCATACTCGCCTGAACTCCGACGACAAATTGATCCGGATTTATACCCAATCCCAGGCGGGGGCCGATGCCCTTTACCGACATTGATCCTTCAGCCGCAGCCATACCGGGAATAGTCAGGATAATAACGGCGGAGATTACCAGCATTACCAATCGTTCCATTCGCATTCAGCAGTCCTTTCCTATGACATGAGACCTTTTTAAGGTCGTGTTAATTTCCTGATATATGATGAAGATTCCATAGTCCCATTAATAGTGAATCATTCACACTGATACGATTCTTTTTCCACAAATTCAGGTGTATTTGTTTAATTAAAACATTTTTATTTACCAAAAGTTCCGTGTAATACCCGTTAAAAATTTGGCCCGACGGACAATCAATTCATTGCCTTGCAATATATTAGGTCTCAATTTGGAAAGATGGTCGGCCCCGGCACGCCGATTATTTCTCAACATATTTTATTCTGCGGCGTCAATATTTCATAGAGGTGAAAAGGATTCTGAGAATCAGTCGTATTTCGTTAAGGAGTCAATAGCCCGATAAATACCGAAATTGTCCTTTGATGTGCACGCCGAATTGTCTTACGGGCTTGCATTTGCGGGGAAAATAGCTTAAATTATATATCTGCACAAACCGGATAATATTACAGGCGGTTGGAGTATAAATTGTCTGTCCGTCGGAGAAGAAATGAGCTATCAAAATATACAGATGTTTGCCTTATGAAAAAATTTCTAAAATATTCAATCATAGTATTGTTATTCACAGCCGCCCCGGTTCTGACATTCGGGCGGGCGAAATACGACCTGTCCGAACAGTCCAATTTTGTCGGAAAGATATCGGCTGATGAACCATTTGTAACAGTCGCCTGCCACAAGATCGGCCGGATCGGAATAACCGTTACCAATCAGGGGCACTTCGGCAAAGGTTTTATATCCGGCGCCAGCGATCCTTTTGGCGGTGACGCCCCGTCATGCATATATCCTTACCCGGGGCAGGCGAGTTATCTTTTCGCGGGGGCCTTCTGGATTGGCGCCGTAATCGGCCGTGACACGCTCGTTTCGGTCGGGGCCGACGGCTGGTCGGGAACCAAGGAACTCTGGCCCGATCCCGAGCCGCGCGGAAGAATAATTTATCATTCGCTTCTCAATAAAGATCCGGAGGCAATATCCGAGCAGGATTATATTGCCATGTATACGGATACCGTTACCAATCCCCAGCATGTCGATATTGATACACGGGACGGGCGGCCGCATATTCCGCTCGGTATCGAAGTCACCCAGAGAAGCTATGCCTGGAGTTATTCGTATGCCGAGGATTTTGTCCTGTTCGACTACTCCATCAAGAATATAAGCCGCAGGACACTGGAACAAGTATATATGGGTTTTTATGTCGACGCCGATGTGCAGATGGGTGAAAACGGTGAAGGATATGATGATGACATCTGCGGTTTCAAGCTCGATATCCCCTCCCCACAGGGGTGCGGTTTCCTGGATACCATCAACATTGCCTATATTGCCGACAACGACGGCCGCGACATGGATTCGCCCTGCCCTTATTCGACCGCCGCGGTGACCGCAGTCACCGGCATACGTGTCATTCGCACCCCGTCCGATTCGCTCGATTATGCTTTCAACTGGTGGATTTCCAACGGCGCCGCGCCGATGGATTTCGGTCCCCGCAAAGCGGGCACGCTTGATGATCCGTTCCGAGATTTCGGCGGCTTCCTGGGCACGCCCGAAGGCGACAAGAATAAATATTATATCATGCGCCATGGCGAATTCGACTATGATCAACTTTTCAGCGCGGTCGATAATACCGCCGCCGGCTGGCTCCCGAGAGGACCTCAGGCGTATGATTTCGCCGATGGCTTCGACACCCGCTATTTGCTGTCATGCGGGCCGTTTGATATCGACCCGGGCGAGGTACTCCCGATGAGTTTTGCCTATATCGGAGGAGAGGATCTGCACACCAATTGCAACGCCTTTATGAATCTATTCGACGCCAATGATCCATACCCGTTTTACAATCAATTGGACTTCAGTGACCTGGGCATTAACTCGATGTGGGCGGCATGGATCTATGATAATCCGGGCGTCGATACCGACGGAGACGGATACCGCGGCAAGTACCGTATCTGCGCCTATGATTCCACCATTGTCTATGACACTACCAGCCTCGACCCGCTGGTAATCGAGCCAAGAGTGGTATATCTTGATGCCGACACCATTTATTATGAGGGCGACCGCGTTCCCGACTTCCGCGGCGCCGCGCCGCCTCCCGCGCCCGAAATGTGGATAATCGATGAGAATAAAGATACCGTGAGAAGCATGGTATATCCGAGTGTCAATGAGTTCAACCAGGGGGAATTGAGGATACGGTGGAACGGCTTCCGCTCCGAGACGGAAAAAGATGTCTTCAGCAATATTATCGATTTCGAAGGATACCGGGTATATATGTCGCTGTCGCCGATAGCTTCCGATTTCTATGTGATTGCCTCGTTTGATGTCGAGGATTACAATAAACATGTCTGGAACAGCCGGAGGAATGTCTGGGAATTAAAGGATCCTCCCTACTATCTTGATTCGCTCAAGATATTATATGGTGACGGTCTCGACCCCAATATCTATGATATCGACAATCATTTTATCTGGGGTGATTCCGTTTTCTATTTCTCAAAGCAGGATTGGAACGCCGATGATCTCACTGATCCGAACGGCATTCACAAGGTTTATCCCGAGGAACCATACCCGACGACCCTCAACCTCGACACCGCCCGGGTTCATTATCCCGAGGAACTGACGGAGGAGGGCCTGTTCCGGTATTTCGAATATGAATTCAGCATCACGTATCTGCTTCCATCACGTTTGTACTATGTTGCGGTCACGGCTTTCGATTATGGTTCGCCGAGCAGCGGTCTGGCCTCGCTGGAAACGCCGCCTCACAAGAACTATGTCGCCGAGTATGCCCTGAACGACAACAGCGCCATTGAAAATCAGAAACTCAATGTCGTCGTCTATCCCAATCCTTACCGGATCGACGGAAACTATGCCGGTAACGGTTTCGAAGGGCGCGACTATGTCGATTCGGTCTTTGGCGGCACCCTGATCCCTCAGGAAGGGCTGATCGGGGAACGAACCCGGTCGATACACTTTACCAACCTGCCGAATAAATGCACCATCCGGATTTTCAGCATCGACGGCGATATTATCCGCGAAATAGAGCATGACTATCCCAAGGATTCGCCGCGCGCCATGCATGAGCGCTGGGATTTAATCACGCGCAATACGCAGGCGGTTGTCTCGGGGATCTATTACTGGTCGGTCGAATCGGAATATGGCAGCCAGATCGGCAAGTTGGTCATAATTATGTAATCGATTAATTATCTTTATCGGCGCCATATTCCGGCGCCGATAAACTGAACAATTCAATTGCATCATCAGGCGCATTCTAATGCGGGATCAATCAATATTTTGATATGAGGGGTATGTCATGATTCGTGGCAGAACCGGGATATTTAACAAATCATGTGCTATGTTGATACTGGGATTAGCTTTTGTCATTGCCTGCGGCTGCAACCCCAAAGTCATGCATTCCATGATGGCGCCGGAGACCGGCAAGGTTCAAGTGTGGGTGATTGATCTTGGTATGGATACACTTTCCGCCGACACAAGTTTTGCCTTTACACAGCTTAAAAAGGAATTCACTTCCGAACTGGCCAACGAGCAGTACTACCGCGAATATCTTGATCAAGTTGGTGAAGAACTGGGAACGCTGGGGCATCAGATAGCCGGCGGCCCGGTCGCCGAGGGCACTATTCTCATCAAACCCGGGGCCCAAAAGCGGTATACGGTCACAGTCGGCTCCAACTATGATCAGCGGTTGATTATATGGAACCGCATGGAGCAACAGGAAGCGCCCGGTGAAGACAAACGGTCAAACCCGCATTCGCATGAAATCCGTCCGACCGACTATGTCAAACCGGTCTATCACAATTCTGACGCGGTCAGGGATGTCTATATCGAGATTACCGGCGCCGATGGCAAACTTCTGGGCGCGATCGATATCACCGGCGGCAAGGTCAAACCGGAATTCGTGGCCGAGGTGCTCGACCGGCTGATCCGGGATGGCAAGTGGTAATTTGGAATTATGCCAATAGGATATCTTATTGCTAAAATACCCATTGTTCATTGCGGATAAAGTCGATAAAACCAATACAGTCAACTGCCAAATCTCTGCAGACATTTGGTATCTTGGGTCTACTATCTGTACCACCTTTTTCAAAGGTTACGACTTTTGTCCCTGTTACATGAGCAAGCGCAATAACAAAGGGATCTGCCACAGATTTATTTTTCCTTTCATCGACTAATTTCGGAAACCTGCTCATTATCAATTTTACCGATATTTCAATTTCACTATTCAAATCAAGGAATAATGACTTTTTGTTTTTTATCCATTCGAATAGACTATCGTCCTTTTTATTAATTTCGAAATATACTTCCAAAGGTGAAACAATCACTTGTTCCAACATCAATGACTCAATGTTACTCCAAAGCAAAGGGAATTGTTCCATTGGATAAAATGTATTCCAAGGTTCTATAAATGCACTTGTGTCAAAACAATATTTGGCAGTTATTTCCATATTTCATTCTCAATATCTGACAAATGCTTCAATCGGACCCCGAGGTAATCCGATAATGAACTTGCAGTAATGAACCTTTCATAATATGCTTCAAGGACGAGAGCAACATAATTTCTGCCAAAGTTAATTATGGGTCTTCTGAAATAATCAAGATAGCCACCACTTTCACCCGATTCTTTTCTTTTGTATTGTTCACTGTATTCCTGAAGTTTGTCGAAATAAAAATCAATAGTAGACATCCGCAATTCTACTAATCTACGTAGGACTACTTCACGACTTACACTGTACATAGTGGCCAATTGCTGTAACTCAATGTCTTTCCATTTCGTGGATGTACCATGCATTTGGACGATATTTTCGCTTGACAAGGATGCAGCAGGCATCAGAAATGCACCCGAAAATCGATTACAAAAACTCTCTATCTGTTGATTTGCCGTTCCCATTTTTCTGAATTCCACTAAATCACATACTCCACCATTTTTCAGTAGTAAATGACAAAATTCATGAAATAGTGTAAACACTCGTCTACTATAGGCATTTCTGCCATTAACCGAGATCACGGGGTATTGTGTTGCGCTTATTGAAAAACCACTCATTTCTTGTTCTGATATGCCGCTGGTCTGAAAGATCAAAATATCTTTGCTCTCCAATACATTTTTCCAATTCTTAAATGCAATGTAGCTGTTTCGCCATTTTTTCTGAATCTCAATATCAATATTTAGATATTTCCTAATTTCATTTGCCAAATTATCAATATCTGACTCCATTGTCGTAGTTTTATTAAATATCTGAATTTTATTACCCAAGACTTCTGCAATCTCTATTGCCTCTTCTCTCTTTAACTCAGCATTACGCGTGGATAACAACAATTCAGGTGAAGCCTCAATATTTGTTTTAAAGGGTGATAATCTATAGTCTTGAATTATACGAAAGTCCTTTGGCGGGCTTTGTAGATAAAATGCTGCAAGTGGTCTTTTGTAAACATCTGAAATTTTACGAAGCTGGATTATTGATGGGGATGATTCGCCCTTTTCCCATGACGCCAATTTCCCTACGGAAATTCTATTTATTTTTTGGGCTGCCTCACTTTGACTAAGGCCAATAGATTCTCTCGCCCAGCGAAGTAATTCGGGATTTATGGATACTAAAAATCTACTTTTCATATATCTAATATTGTTGCCTATTGTCCATACTATAACAGTACAACTACATCAACTAACACATACAAATCCATATTCATGTTTTTATCTAAATTGCAAATCAAGATGCCGAACTCTTTTAAATTTATTTATCTTTCTACCACAAGTCAATATAAATATTAGAAAAAGCTAATCCGTAATCACCTCATTTTACCTTTTATAGAAAATGGATTTTATCAAAAAAGTCAATGCTATTTGAATTTTACTTTGACGCAGGAGTAATCTTATTAAAGAGCAAGATGACATCTTTTGGTCAAAACACATTATTTGGCGACCTGAATGTTTAATAGTCCCACTTTTTACTCCCCCCCAAACCTTGCCAAACCGACCGGAATTAATTATCTTTCTATAACTGAAAAGGTAAAGCGTTTGGCTTTTTGAAATATATATAAAGTCAAGGATGGGAGTTGCTATGGCTACATTTAAGTATAAAGACAAAGAATACAAAGTCGATGACGACGGCTTTCTGGCCGATTTCAAGACCTGGGATGAGGATTTCGCCGAGGGCATGGCGGCCGGGTGTGGTGTCGAGGGCGGCCTGACCGACGACCATTGGCACATAATTCACTACATTCATGATTCGCTCACCAACACCGGGATGTGCCCGGTCGTCTATAAAACCTGCCGGGTCAACAATTTAAATTTGGCCGATTTAAAAGAGCTTTTTCCAACCGGTTATCTTCGCTGCGCCTGCAAGCTGGCCGGTGTGACTTATAAAGAGGGCTATATCGGGCATTCCTGGCTTTTGGCCACCGCCGAGGATATTGAACCGATCCCGATTAACAAGACCTACAATGTCGATGTGCGCGGCTTTTTGATCGACCCGGATGAATGGGACGAGCATTTCGCCCTGTTCAAGGCTTTCGAGATGAAAATTCCGGCCGAACTGACCGAGAAGCACTGGAAAATAATCGAATACCTGCGCCAATCGTTCCAGGATACCGGGACGGTTCCCACCGTCTATGAGACCTGCGAGGCCGGCCGTATAACCATCGAAGAACTGGAGAAGCTGTTCCCCGACGGTTATCACCGGGGCGCGGTCAAAATCGCCGGTATGAGAGCCCGATAGACGGCATATCATACATTCGGCTTCCTGTACCGGCAGGGATAGAGACGTACTATGAAACCGATATATCTTGATTACAATGCGACCACGCCGATTGACCCGCGGGTGGCCGAGGCGATGCTTCCCTATATCCACGAACATTTCGGCAACCCGTCCAGCAGTCATGACTATGGCATTACCGCTAAAAAGGCGGTCGAAACCGCCCGAAAACAGATCGCTTTGATGCTCGGGTGCAACGCCTATGAAATCATATTTACCAGCGGCGGTTCGGAATCGAACAATTATGCCATCAAAGGGGTGGCGCGGGCCTATCGCGACAAAGGCAATCATATCATAACGTCGGCGATTGAACACCCAGCGGTTACCGAGGTCTGCAAATATCTCGAAGAATCCGGCTGTCGGGTCACTTATTTACCGGTGGATGAATATGGCCTGGTCGATCCCGCCCGGCTCGAGGATGCCATCACGCCGCAGACGATCCTGGTGACCATCATGCATGCCAATAACGAAGTGGGCACGATCGAACCGATCGCCGAACTGGCCGGAATTGCCCACAGGCACGGTATCCTGTTTCATTCCGACTGCGCCCAGTCGATCGGCAAGGTGCCGGTGCGAGTCGATGAGCTCGATGTCGATCTGCTTTCGATTGCCGGACACAAACTGTATGCGCCCAAGGGCATCGGCGCGCTGTACATCAGGTCCGGCATCAAACTCGAGAAGCAGGTGCATGGCGCCGACCATGAGATGAATAAACGGGCCGGAACCGAGAATGTGATTGAGATGGTCGGCCTGGGCAAAGCCTGCGAATTGGTCGAGGCGGAACTGGAGAAACATCAGCCGCATCTGAAAAAACTGCGCGATCGGCTGGAGAACGGCATCAAACAAAAATATCCGGATATAAAAATCAATGGTCATTACGACAGGCGTCTGCCCAACACCGCCAGTATCAGTTTCAGAGGGCTGGAAGCCAATACCATTCTCTCGGAGTTGAAGGGAGTCGCGGCCTCGGCCGGTGCCGCCTGCCATAGCGACAATATCGATGTCTCCAGTGTCCTGCAGGCCATGAAGGTTCCGCTTGAGTACGCCATGGGGACCATTCGCTTTTCGATCGGCCGGTTCACGACCGCGGATGAGATCGATCGTACCATCGAAGAAATCATTTCCGTCGTGCAGCGACTTCAGCCGACCGGGGCGGCCATTGTCACAGCGGCCGCGGGTGAAATCAAATTAACTCAATACACGCATGGCCTGGGATGTGCCTGTAAATTGCGGCCGCAGCTTCTCGAGGAGATCCTCAGAAAGATGCCGGCGCCGCATGATGCCAATATTCTGGTCGGAACCGATACATCGGATGATGCCGCGGTATATCGTATCGACGATAAAACCGCCATCGTGCAGACGGTTGATTTTTTCACGCCGATTGTGGATGATCCGTTTCAGTTCGGGGCCATTGCCGCCGCCAATTCGCTCAGCGATATATATGCCATGGGCGGAAGGCCGATTTTCGCTCTCAATGTGGTCGGTTTCCCGAGCAACCGTCTGCCGATGGAAGTCCTGGAAAAAATGCTTGCCGGGGCGCAGGCGGTCGCCGACGAGGCGGGAATTGCCATCATCGGCGGACATACGGTCGATGACACCGAGCCGAAATACGGCCTCGCCGTGACCGGGCTGATCGATCCGGCGCGTATCGTCACTAACCGGACCGCCCAGGAAGGTGATGTGTTGATTTTGACCAAACCGATCGGCACCGGAATTCTCTCGACCGCCATGAAACAGGGTTTGCTGGAAAAGGCGCATGAAAAGACGCTGGTGGAGACCATGACAGCGTTGAATAAAGCCGCCGCCGAGGCCATGCAATCGGTCGGAGTCAATGCCGCCACCGATATAACCGGTTTCGGCCTGCTGGGACATTTGATGGAAATGATGGCCGGATCGGATAAGACGGCCGTGATCGGCGCCGGCTCGGTGCCGCTTCTGCCCGGAACCATGGACCTGGCGGTGTCGGGCGTTATCCCCGGAGGGACGCGCGACAATTTCGCCTTTACCGCACCCAATGTAAAGTATGATTCAAAAATTTCCGAGATCATGCAGCTGATTTTGAATGATGCCCAGACTTCCGGCGGATTGCTGATATCGGCCGCGGGGAATAAGGCGGATGATTTAATCAGAACACTGACCGACAATGGTATCGCGCATGCGGCCGTTATTGGCAAGGTCCTGCCGAAAGGTCAGTCGAGAATCATCGTAAATCCATAATTTTTCATCGACGTCGATATCATGAGTATTTTCAATCAGGCGGCCGAACTGGTCAGGAGTTCCCAAAGAATCACCGCTTTTACCGGTGCGGGGATTTCGGTCGAGAGTGGTATCCCGCCCTTCCGCGGCGAGGGCGGATTATGGGAGAAGTACGACCCGGGCTACCTGGAGATAAATTATTTCCGGGCGCATCCGGCTAAATCATGGCCGGTCATCAAGGAAATATTTTATGATTTTTTCGGCAGTGCCAGACCCAATGCCGCACATCTGGCCCTGGCCGAACTGGAAAAGAAAGAAATACTCCAGACCGTCATCACGCAAAATATCGACAATCTCCATCAAGCGGCCGGAAGCAAAGAAGTATATGAGTTCCACGGCAATTCACAGTACCTGATCTGTGACAATTGCGCCGGGCGGTATCATGTATCGCAGATCAATCTCGATGAGCTTCCCCCCTGCTGTCGTCAATGCGGCGGCCTCTTGAAACCGGATTTTGTCTTTTTCGGCGAGACCGTTCCTCAGGAAGTTTATTCCAAGGCGGTTCTGGAAGCGCAAATGTCGGATCTCTTTATTCTAATCGGCACCACCGGTGAAGTGATGCCGGCGGCATTGATCCCGCCGCTGGCCAAGAGCAACGGAACCTCGATACTGGAAATCAATGTCGAGCCGTCCAATTATACCGATCGTATTTCGGACATATTCATCCGTGCCAAAGCGACCGAAGGCATGACCGGACTGATGCAGGCGCTGGGGATATCGTTCGTATCCGACTGAATCACGCCTGTCATTGTAAGGTACAATCAAATTTGATTATCGCACGCGCAGACCGGCGATCTTTACCGCGCCCCGGTGATAACCATCGGGGAACAGCGTTTCGAGCTCGCTCAATTCGATCTTGTTATCCTCGCAAGTCTGATAAACCGTCGGGATATCATTATTCTCCTTGTAGTAATTGCGAAGATAATGCAGGATGTCCCAGTGTTTTTCGGTCAGCTGGCCGCCCGGAATCTTGGCATCATAGGCCCGGTGCGCGGCATAATACTCATCCCAGTCATTGGGGTCGATCAGAAAACCGCGCACATCGACCCGATATTTTTTCGAGGCCGAGATAATATTCAAGTCATCAGCGGTTTTCGGCAGATAGGCCTGTCCGAGGTAACCTTCCCGATATGTTATTCCCGCCAGACGGCAGGCGCCGCGAAGATAGCCGGTCGGAAACAGCCTTTTTAATTCCCTCAGGTTAAGGCCATTCTGCCGGCAGGTCTCATAGACAAGGGGGCAGCGGCCATTCTCATTGAAGCTCTTTCGAATGTACCTGATCACATCCCATTGCTCTTTTGTCAGACCGTGGGTCATGCCCAATTTATCCGCCATCATTTCGGCGAAACCTTCATCCCACCCGCCCGAATCGAGCAAAAAGTCATTCTCATCGACTTCATACATTTTGCCTTTGCCGGTAAAGGTACCCATAGCTCCTCCTTGATAATAAATGATTCAAATAACTTACTAAATAACGCCGGATAAGCGAATGATGCCCGATAGAACCGGCATACACTACGTGAAAACTCCGATACAATACCCTATTATCAAATATAGTTTATTGCGACAGGCCGTCAATAGGCTTTTTGGTAAATGTAACATCTATTTGATATACAATACAATTTATGTCCTATTATTTCAGAGATTGATCGAACCGGGCCGTTGAATATGGCGAAACCTTCAAGGTCTATTGACGTAATCATATACATGTTTGATTTGCTCATCCAAAGACCCTTTCTCATTGCCATACAGAATCGACAACATTTTAGATACGGGAGATATTATTGTGAGAGGCAGTAAGTATTTAATCATTGCATTTATGTCGATTACCCTTATCGCGCTTGAAATAATCTGGACGCGGATTTTTTCGGCGGAATTTTTTTATACTTTCGCCTTTTTGATTCTATCGCTGGCCATTCTCGGCCTCGGGCTGGGAGCCCTGACACTCAGGTTGATTCCATCCATCGGGCACCGGGACAGCCTTGGGCTGATTTTATCCCTGGCCGGCCTGATGGCCATAATCGGGCCGCCTCTGGTTTTTAGGCTCGGAATGCGTTTTTCGGAGCTTTTCAGCAGCTGGGGTATGGTCGGCAAACTTGTCATTACCGTTGCCCTGCTGAGTTCGGCATTTTATTTTGGCGGCATTGGATTAGCGATCTTGTTCAAGAAATTTCATTATGATATGCCCCGCTTATATATGGCCGATCTGATCGGCGCCGGAATCGGCGTGGCCGTGGCGGTGCTGCTCATGAATCGGTGGGGCACGCCGGTAGCCACTTTTTTGTGTTCGATTCCGATTTTCCTGGCCTCGTTGATGGCGGCCCGGAAATGGCTGAGGCTTCTTCCGCTGTTACTGGCGGCAGGCGCCCTGGTTATGACATCATATTCGGAAAATTTGCTCGAGATGCAGCGCGAGGAACGCGCGCCGATTGTTTATCGGCACTGGGACGCTATGTCCAAAATCAAAGTCTATGACTTTCCGGCGGGCTATCGCGGAATTAACATCGACAATGTCGCCAACTCGCCGGTGTATCCGTTCGATGGCAGCTGGAACAAACCTGACTCGGAGCTTTTCGAATTCGGTATCGATGTCGGCAATCTTATCAAACGATTCGACTCCTGAACCTTTCTCTCGCTGGGATCCGGCGGCGGGGTTGATGTATTGCAAGCCTTGCAGCACGGAGCAACCGAAGTTCATGCTGTCGAAGTCAACCCGCATATAAATCAGATGATGCTCGCGGGTGAACTGGCGGAATATTCGGGGCATATATATGATGATCCGCGCGTGACAGTCGCGACCGAAGATGCCCGCGCCTATGTGCAGCGTTTTGAAAATAAATTCGACGTCATCTATTCGCTGAGTTCCAACACCTGGGCGGCGCTGGCTTCAGGCGCCTTTGCCCTGGCCGAAAACTACCTGTTTACCACCGAGGCTTTCGAGGACTACTGGAAATCGCTTTCCGACAGCGGCTTCATGATGATGGAGCATCAGTTCTACATGCCGCGGCTTGTGAGTGAGCTAAAGAACGCCCTCAAGAAACAAGGAGTCGAAGATGTTACCGCGCATTTTGCGGTGTACGATCTGCCGCAGATGCGGCGCAATATGATTCTTCTTTCGAAACAGCCGCTGACCGACGATATCCGCAACAATGCCTTCGGCGAGTTAACCCCCGAGGTTTATGAATATATTCATCTTCTTTATCCTGCGCCCGATTCCACCAAAGATAACCTTATCAACCGGATTGTCCTGAACGGCTGGGAAAATGAGACCGACTCGGCCGTAATCGATATCTCGCCCAGCACCGACAATCAGCCATTCGTGGCCCAGATGGGTTTATGGAAAAACTTTACAAGCGAAAATCTCGAAAAAGTGCTGCCCTATGAATTCCTCGGATTCCCCCTGTCAAAAATAATTATCGGCATCATCCTTCTGGTGGTGATTGCCATAATTATCCCTTTAAACCTGATACCGTACTTGAAGGCCGGTTCCAAATTGCGAATAGCACCCTGGCTGTACTTCTTCCTGATCGGGATGGCCTTTATGGCGGTGGAAATAATCCTTATCCAGAAATATACGCTCTTTATCGGGCCTTCGGTTTACAGCATCATTGCCATCCTATTGACACTTCTCGTCTGCTCCGGTATCGGGAGTCGTTTCGCCGATAAAGTCAGCAATCTGGTTCCATTTGCCGGAATAATTATCTGGATTCTTCTTGATATATTTCTTTTCCGAAACCTGACATATCAACTCGGTCATCTGACCATTGTCCCGAGAATCATTACTGCAATGCTTCTGATCTGCCCTCTCGGCTTCTTTATGGGCATGCCGTTCCCGAAAGGAACCTTGAGGGTAAAGGAACTGATTGACTGGGGCTTTGCGGTCAATGGCGCCGGTTCGGTCCTGGGATCGACCTTGATTGTTCTGGCCGCTTTTGCTTATGGATTCAACGCAGCCCTGCTTCTGGGAGCCGTATTATATCTGATGGCTTTTTTGCTTGTATCCATGAAGTCGGCGTGGTAATATATTATCGGACTTCGGGAATATGTCATGATCGGAGGTTAAATTGTTTATTATTAAATCCGCGAAACTTGGTATAAGCATATTTATATTATTGTTTTCGGCTGGGTGCATTAAAAAAATAGATGATACCGCACCAAAACTTGCCGGGAAATATCTCGGGCAAACCGAGCCGCAACAGACCATTCAAATCTTCGCTCCCGGTCTGGTATCGACCCGTTTCAACGAGCGTGATGCCGCTTTCTCGCCGGATGGGAATGAATTCTATTTTACGTTGTCCGCCCGTCCGATCAACGCCATGGTCTGCCTTAAGCAGGAAAACGGCCGTTGGACTTTGCCGGAAGTCGCATCGTTCTCGGGAAACTACAGCGATCTCGAACCGGCCTTTTCGCCCGACGGCAACCGGTTGTATTTTGTCTCGAACCGGCCGACAGGAGACTCCGGCGAACCGAAGGATTATGATATCTGGTATGTCGAGAAAGAGGAAACAGGATGGAGCAGGCCGGTTAATCTCGGCGCGCCCATCAATACCGATAAGGACGAATTTTATCCTTCACTTACCGCCGATGGAACCATTTACTTTACGGCCGAGTACGAAAAAACCGAAGATATCTACCGCAGCCGATTGATCGACGGGCAATATCAACCGCCGGAAAAGCTGAACGATTCGATTAATAATGGCGATACTTATGAATTCAACGCCTTTATCGCGCCCGATGAAAGTTATATCATATTTACCTCGTACGGCCGCGACGATGATATGGGCGGCGGCGACCTGTATGTGAGTTTTAAGTCTGATAACGATACCTGGACCAAAGCCGTCAATATGGGTGAAGCTATCAATTCACCGACGTTGGATTATTGTCCTTATGTTTCACCCGATGGCCGGTTTTTCTTTTTTACCAGCAGCCGCAGCCAGCTTAGCGCCTATTCATCTGCCAGGCGTAAGTACAACGGTATCATAGAAACATTGGATGGTATCGTCAATGGGCAGGCGAATATTTACTGGGTTGAAAGCCGTGTGATCTCAGATTTAAAAAAATAAATGCTGCCGAGGAATCAATTCATGGAGAGAATAGAATTATGAGCCCGATAAAAAGAATAACTGCGGGGCGCTATGCGGAGTTTATTGACATCGTCGCCAATGCCTACCCCGGGATGGGCATCCCGAATACCGATGAAGACAAAAAGCGCGTCCGCGAAAGACTCCTTACGCTGGAAAGAAATGATCCTAAGATCAGGTCATACGGCCTGTTTCGCGACAAAGAGCTGGTGGGCGGCATGCGCCTGTTCGATTTTGATATGACTTTGTTCGAAACCGGTATCACGGTCGGCGGTGTCGGTCTGGTGGCGGTCGATTTGAATCATAAAAAGGAGCGGGTGTGCAAGGAACTGATCGAATTTTTCCATCAGCATTATCTTGAAAAGGGCGCTAGCATGACGGCGCTGTATCCGTTCCGTCCCGATTTTTATCGGAAAATGGGATACGGCTACGGTCCCAAGTTGAGTCAATACAGTATCAGACCGGCTGATCTGCCGCGCGGCAAAACCCGCGAACATATTTGCTTTCTGACCAACAGGGATTTCCCGGCCATGGAAGCCTGTTACAATCGCTTTGCCGCCAAAACGCATGGAATGATGAAACGGATGAAACATGAACTGCCCGGTTTTGAAAGACGCAACCTGCGGATGGTTGGATATAAGAGCGGAAAGAATATTCTCGGCTATATGGCCTTTTCATTCAAAAACCTCAAGAAAGACAATTTCATTCTCAATGATATTATAATCGAGCAGATTATTTACGAAAACCGCGACGCTCTTATGGAAATGATGGCCTTTCTGCACACCCAGGCCGATCAAATCAACGCCGTGGTATTTAATCTTCTCGACGATAATTTCCACTTCCTCCCGTTCGATCCGCGCAATAATTCTCAAAACTTGACCGCCCCGGTGTACCATGAAAGCAACATCCAAGGCGTCGGTCTGATGTATCGAATTATCGATATGAACGGGCTGTTCGCAGTACTGGCCGGACATAATTTTAACGGGCAGAATGTTAAACTTAAAATAGCCATCCGCGACAGCTTCCTGCCCCAAAACGCCGGGGATTATATTGTGCATTTTGCCGATGGCCGGCCGGCTTTGAAAAACAAGGGCGCCTTCCATGTCGGGATCGAAATGGATATTGCCGAGTTCTCCTCGATGCTTATGGGATGTGTGGATTTCAGGTCGCTTTATGATTACGGCCTGACCGAGATCTCGGACATGAAACATCTGGACACGGTCAATCGTCTGTTCCTGGTGGATCAGAAACCGGTCTGCTGGACACAGTTTTAAAGACACCTTTCATTATTATACAAAAGGCCGGATATTTATAGTCCGGCCTTGTCTTTGACTTTTATAGTAAGATGACTCACTTCACCAAATCGAACAGATCAACAATCCGCGTCGGTTCGACATTATAGAAGCCCTGGCCATACTTGCATCCGGCCTGCTGTCCGAAGGCGCGC
Source organism: candidate division Zixibacteria bacterium HGW-Zixibacteria-1 (assembly GCA_002838945.1). Lineage (NCBI taxonomy): Bacteria > Pseudomonadati > Candidatus Zixiibacteriota > candidate division Zixibacteria bacterium HGW-Zixibacteria-1. The sequence continues at coordinate 60,755 of PGXB01000013.1, read as the reverse complement.
GCCATCGATTCCAGCGACCAGATATAATCGCGCGTTTTTTCGGGGTTCAGGAACTGCGACTTATGGCATTTGAGCGCCTCGATCCATTGTTCGAAATGTTCGGTGATATCGACAACGAAATTGGGCGTCAGGCCGGGCGGCAGAAAATAATGAAAAACACGCTGGGTGCGATGAACCTCCCCTTCGACCGGCATCTTTATCAAGGTGGCATAATTGGCGGCATTGATGACTATCTGCCCGGCCGCGACATGGTCGGCATGCGACTGCCGCTTGCCGTGACCGACACAGGGATACGGAGCCAGGATAATTTTCGGCTTGTATTTACGGATAAGGTTGGCCAGCTCGGTACGTCTTTCATAGGTATCGAACAGCTTGCAGTCACCCCAGTCAAATGTTTCTATCAGATCGGAGCCGAGCACTCTGGCGGCGTTGATCGACTCTTCGGCCCGGATTTCCGGCGTGCCGCCGGTGCCCATCTCGCCATGCGTCAGATAAACGATACCGGTTTTATAACCGCGCTTGTTGAGATCAATCAGGACCCCGCCGGTTCCGACCTCGACATCATCCGGGTGGGCCCCGATCGATATTAAATCATATTCCATACTATATCCTTATCTGTTAATAAAAAACCGGAAGAGGATTTCGGCCTCTTCCGGTAAATATACGAAACATTGATAAAAATCTCAGTCAGGATCCGGGAAATTGTCGGAGTGGAATTTCAGGATCACTGGCAGGATATCATAAAGGAATCGCCCGCGGGCGGCTTCATAATCTTCGTAACCTTCATAATTATCCGGTGTCATATCACTGGAAATACCGCGCATATTCAGGTGGCCCTGGAGCCAGCTCGCAAAATTGTATGTCTGAACATTGAAACCGTATTCGTCGTCGTTTGTCGTGAACAGCTTGATGGCCATATCATCGAAACATCCCGGGTTCGCCTCGATAATCGACGACATATTGTTATCCAGCCACATGTTCCAGACGACCTGGCGGATATTACCGGCGGTATCGAACGGCAGGTGGAACTTGATGCCGCCTTCGGGGTTGAGATAAGTCAGAGTATCCTGGACAAAGAAGGTATCGAGCGCGGTCGGCGGATTAAGAGTTACGACATTGTCGAAATCCAGATGCGGCGAAAAGGCGCATGATGCTGCCATAACCATGGTGCGGAGTGGATTGGTGTAAGCGGTATCCAGATCACGATACTGGGCCATCGAGATAAAGCTGTTGCCCAGCGGAGATGCATTCCGAATTACCTGCTTGAAGAGCGGCACAAAACCGCCGGTGCCGCCGGCGCCGTCAAAATCGAGCGGGGCCGAGATGGCACTGACCGAGGAGAAATTATCCGGGAACATAGCCGCGATTCGCATCGCCCCATAGCCGCCCATCTCAAAACCGGAGATGGCGCGGTTAGCGCGCGTGGAATCAAGAGTATTATATACGCCGTCGATATAATCGACGATCGAGCCTTCAAATGAATTGCCCGTAATGGAGCCAATCGCCTCGGCATATTTGCCGCTGAACCAGTTGTCTCCATAGAAAACGCCGCCGTAGCCGGCCGAACCGTCGATACAGACAATGACCATCGGCTTGATGGTACCTTCGAGAATCATCTTGTCGGCAATAGCCACCAGTCCGTGGTTGATATAATAAAAATCATTCCCGCGGAAAGGCGATAGCAGGTAGAGAACCGGATATTTAGTACCCGTCGCAGCATAGTTTGGCGGGACATAGACTTTCAGGTTGATACTCGGAACCTTGCGGACCGGAGTGAACATGGTGAAAGACAGGTAGTCGGACTCAAGGTGACCACCCGGATGCGTGTAAACGCCGGTGAAACCATTGCGGATATTGGGATCAGGTTTCACTATATTCGATTCGCGCTCACTGCAGCCGAAGAAAAGAAGGGCGGCAGTAAGAATCATGAGAACTATACCAAATTTTCTAAACATTACTGGCCCTCCTAAAATCTGTAAGATATACCAAGAACTGTCTGGTAGCTGTCGGCTTTGTAGAAGGCCGAGATATTGTCCATAAGTCCATCGCCGTCGACATCGGTCATATTCGGCACATTGAGATCTTTGTGATGCGTATAGGTGGTCGCAAAATCAAGGTGCCAGAAACCGATTTCCACCCCCAGACCGATACTATAGTTGTACTTCGTATTCAAATCGATGAATTGCGGTATAAAGGTGTCTTCTTTCAGCGCCGTTTGATCGACCGAAAAACCGGCCCGAAGGTCGGCATAGCTGTTGACCTTATAGTCGGCGCCGACCATCATTCGCCCGGCGTCATCCCATTCGATCGGAACCGTAATATCACCCGTCATCAATGCATTGGCCCGGGTAAAGTTTGCACGCGGGAGTCCCACATAATTGGTATATGTAAATTCAAAACCTTCGAACTGCGACCAGAAGATATACTCGCCGTCCACCGCCAGAGTCAGCTTTTCGTTCAGCGTATAAGCAATGCCGGCACCGACCGAATTGGGTGTCTTGAGAGTGGTCTCGAAATCGGCGGTTATGTCGATGATATTACCTTCCAGAAAATATCTCTCTTCTGTCGTATCGAAATAGTTCTCGGCCAGACTGGGATTGCTGCCGAGATAGTAAAGGAATTCCGATTTTCCGCTTATAGTGATCGAACTCTGGCCGGAAAAGGTCAGGCCGAGATTCAAATTATCATTAAAATGATAAAGCATTCCGGCCCGATAGCCGAAGCCCCAGCCGCGGCCGTCATTGTGATACCACTCCGGGATCTTGTCGTAAGGACGATCGGCAATCTGCGACAGGTCGGGATCATCGACATAAGCATAAGGATTATCATGGATAATCATGCTGTTATACGCCAGGTCGCCTCTGAGAAGCGACAGGCCGACGCCGATCGATAGTTTATCCTCTTTAAAGCCTTTGGCCGCAGTGACCTGAAAGGCAACGACATCAAGATTATTGTAGAACTGCTTCGGAGAAATCGCCGCCGTGCTGTAAACGGGTATATTGGCGAACATCTCCCAGCTTTGATTCTGGTCGAAAATCTGCATTATGGAAAAGCCCGTCATGGTCTCGCCCAGGACCGGCAACGGCAAACGGGCCACAATCGCGCCCTGAGGCACATTCAGGACCTCATGTTCGTTATAAAGCTCAATACCGTTATAAAATCCGGACTCATACCCATCCCAGGTGATATCGGTAATCGCCGTATAGCGATTTTCAAAAATGGCCAGGTTCCCGGCAATGTAATTGTCCGGAATAAGATTATACCCGGCCGGATTATAATACGCCGCCGACCAATCATCGGCCAGGGCTCTAAATGCCCCACCCATACCTCTTGCCTTAGCGCCCAGTCCGTCATACGTAAACCCGCTGCCGAAGGCGCTGGGTAATATCAACACGATAAGCATAAGACAATAGGCAAAAAACCTCAAAACTCCCATTCGCATCTCCATATTAAAAAAACTGAACAACTTTTTTCGACCTTCTCCGGACACCCAGCCAATCATCAATGCCCGGTGTTTACCAATTTTCATAACTCCCGGCCTGCCAAACAAAATGCAGCCAAAAAGTTCAGAAAAATTACTATAATCCGACCGGTTTGTCAAGCCCTCGTCGGCTTTTTTTGAAGCGAATAAACCCTACATTTCAGCAGTTTTTACCTCTCTTTTGGTAGAGACGCGCCAAAAGCCGTTTTTGAGCAATTTTTTGACGGGTCAAATTAAACTGAAAATATTATAGAATTGCCGATTCTATGTTCTCCGGCCTGATCGATAAATCCCCGCTCCAACCGCCACCAGCAGATACGCCAGACCCGCGATAAGGATAACGGTCGCGCCGGCCGGAAGATTCGGGCCGTAGCTTACCGCCAGACCGGTTACGACAAAAACAATCGACAAAATCGTCGCCAGGATCATCGTCCCCCACATGGTTCGCGTAAAATGCCCCGCCACCGCGACCGGAAGCGTCAGCAGCGCAATGACCATGACGATTCCGACCACCGTGACCAGTATTACCACCGTCAGGGCAGTCAGACATAAAAGCAAAAGATAATAAAATGAGACATTCAAACCCCGTACCCGGGCGAATTCCTCATCGAAACAGACTGCCGTGAATTGATTATAAAAAAGTATCCCGATCACTATAACGAGAGCATCCAGGCCGGCAATCAGCCACAAATCGGAATGGGTCACCATTAATATATTGCCGAACAGGTAGCTCATCAGATCCTGATTATAGCCGGGTGTTCGGGAAATAAAGATAACCCCGACCGCCATCCCGATGGCCCAAATGGAACTGATGACTGTATCCTCCCGCTGGCGGGATTTCAAACTGACCAGCCCGATTATTATTGCCGCCAGCAGGGCCGCAATAATCGCCCCATACATGGGCTTCAAGCCGTTCCACCGATAGGCCACCGAAAGAAAATATGCCACGCCCATGCCCCCGAGAATGGAATGAGCGATTCCGCCGCCGATATAGGTGATCCGGCGTGTTACGACATAGGTCCCGACAATGCCGCAGGCCACACTGGCCAGCAGCCCGGTCAGAAGGGCATACTGCAGGAAGGAATGATGCATGAGGGCATCAATAAACTCACCCACCGTTTTTCCTCTTTCCGATATGTTTGTCGTGCCGAACCAGGCGCATCTCCCCGCCGAACAATTCACCGATAAAATTCCCCTCCAGTTCGCAGGTCGGATGCTCCGAAACTTTGCGTTTGACGCATACCACTCGTTCGACATTATCGCTCACAAAAGCCGGGTCGTGCGAAACCATGATAATGGTCAGCCGGGAATTCAATATGCGGAGAAGATCATACAGCTCTTTTTCGACCAGCAAGTCAAGATTGGCCGTCGGTTCATCCAGAATGAGCAACTCCGGCTCCACCGCCAGCGCCCGGGCAATCAAAACCCGCCTCTGCTGGCCGCCCGAAAGCGACGAAAACGATTTCCGGCTTAAATCCAGCAGCCCGACTTCATCAAGGACGCTTTCGGCGATTTCCCGGTCACTTTTGCGGAATGGCCCCAACCGCCGGTCATTTCCCAAACGTCCCATCAGGACCACATCGATGACATTTATCGGGAATTGAGGATCGAGTCGCGCGAATTGAGACATATAACCGATTCGGGAGCGCACTTCAGCCGGATGCCGTCCGAAAACCTCGACTTTGCCGGAACGGGGCTGCAACAAACCCAAAATCAGTTTAACCAGGGTCGTTTTGCCGCCGCCGTTGGGACCAACCACCCAGACAAAATCATTTTCATCAATCGTAAGATTGACACTTTCCAGAACCGGGACGCCGTCATATGAGAAAGTCAAATTTTCGATTCGGACCACCTGATTTTTGCTCATTTGCCCCCCAATCCTTCCGCCAGCCGGTCGGCGATATTTCCCAGATTATTCAGGTAATCGCGCGACAGGGGATCGACTTTTATCACTGTCCCGCCGATGGCAGAGGCAATTGTCTCGGCCGTTTTGGTCGAGAACTGCGGCTGAACAAAAATGACCGTGACACTGTCGGCCCGGGCCATGTCGATAAACGAAGCCAACTGTTTGGCGCTCGGCTCCTTGCCCTCTATTTCCACCGCCGTCTGTTCCAAACCATAGCGGTCGGCAAAATAACCGTAAACCGGATGAAAAACAAAAATGTGGCGCCCTTTGTATGGCTCCAATCTGCCTGTAATGGCCGCGTTTATACTGTCCAATTCGGCCTGGAATATTGTTAGATTTTTCTCATAATATGGCTGATGTGCCGGATCGAGTTTTGTCAATTCATCGCATATATTTTTCGAAATTGTTTTTACCGCAATCGGGTCCAACCAGACATGCGGATCAGAGGCGCCGGCCTCATGCTCATGCCCTTCATGCACTTCCCCATGAGATTCCATCGCTCTTAACGCTATTCCATTCTGGGTACCGACAATGTCAAGATCCCTGAATATCTCCCTGATCTTGCGCAACAACTGGTTTTCAAAAGGAAGGCCGATGGCAAAATAAACTTCGGCATGATCCAGGTCGGACATCTGTCGCGGGGTCGGCGCATAAGTCTCGGGCGATTGACCGGGAGCGACCATTACTTCGATATCCACATATTCACCGCCGATGCGCTCGACAAAATATGCCTGGGGCAAAATGCTGACAAACGTATGAAGCTTCTGATTATCAACGGCGTGTCCTGAGGCAGGCGACAAAATCGACAATAGCAGCATAGCCGAAGTAATAGAAAATATATGCCTGGCTCGATTTATTTCTTGTAGCCGTTTCAATTTACTACCCCGGAAGTTATTCCGTGCCATTTTCATTCTGGTGTTCGCAGACAAGATGCCTTTCGTGGCAGTCATGGCATTCCTCAACCCGATGACCGTTCGTGAATTCTTTCCAGTGATCCCTTTGATTGGGGGTCAGAATACCGGTCCCATTGCAGAGCGGACAAACCGAGTCGAGCGCATGCATCACCGCTGAACGGATGAATTCGGAGCGATTGGGAATATCTTTCATGGCTTCCAGCAGCGATTCATCAGCCTTAAATGTCACAATTTCTTTTTTATTTCTCTTCACCTGAAAAACTCTTTTTTTTACAATTCGATTATTATCAAACGCAGGATATTACATTGTATTACCATTTGTCAATAAGCAAAAATGTGTCCGATTGTTCCGAATTACGGCAACTTTCGCAAGTTGTTTTAATCCAGCATGATAGGTTGGCCTGCTCGACTCAGCTCATTAATGGCCCGGTAATAGCCCATCTCGGCCGCTTTTTTCAAATGCAGCTCCGACAGCTTACCGGAGGTGACTTTTGATAAATAATACTGGATTGATGCCTGCGAAGTATCGCGGACCAGCGCCTTATAGAAATTGTCGCGGGCTGATTCAAGATTTTTTATGAGATACATTTGCATACCGGCCACTGCGTACGGTATCGACTGCCCCACTCCATCTTCGCCAAAGGTATCTCGCTGCAACATGAAACGATTTATATTAATGTAGCTGAAATACACGGCCGGATAGTCCGCCAGTCCATAGCCGGAATTATCAAGAGCATCGGCAATAAGTTTGAGATAATCTTTAACATTTCCGTTAGAGAAACCGGCCGGCCGCCGCGCTTCGATTATGCGCCGATTAAGGATATCGAACTGATCCGAAGCAACCCAGGCGGTAACCGGATTCATGATCGAATGCAGGTCGGAAACATGAATGGCTCCCATAAGGTGACCTATCTCATGCAACAGCAGTTGCCCGTTCATACAGGAAATCCATTTTGCGACATCTTCATTGGGAGGCTGTAAACGGGAAACCAGCGAGAAATGTCGGCCAAGGTCCGACAATCCGATCCGTGACGGCTGCACCCGCTTGAAAAAGTCTTCGGGATGAACAGGGTCAAAGACGGCAATGGTAAAAGTATCGGGCCGCTTCGGTTCGGTTTTGAGCAACAGGTTGAAAAAACGCTGAATGCCTTCGAACGAAACCGAATCATCCATCAAACGGCCGAAGCCGACCGGCCTTAAGCCGATACCGAATTGCCTTTGAAGGGACCTCGAAGCATAAGCCAGCGCCAGACGAACATCACTGACGTCCTTATTATCCCACTGATCGGCGGCGGCGGTATTGAGAATCATGTAAAGAGGAATATCCTGCTTGGAATAAAGAATCACCGGCTCAGAGACAGGAAGAAACTCGAGTGCTTCGGAAAGCGCTCTCATTATGACATAGTCCGGCGGTTCGGGCAGAGTCTGATCGGATGACAGAAAGCCGTCGCCATCCCTGACCCATTCTTTTCTGCTCTCGCAGGTAACATTCCGGCTTTCCGGCCACATTTGGCCTGAAGTCAGATTTTTTAAAGAAACGGCCAGCTCGAGCTCGAGAAAACCGCCATATTTGATTTTCTTATTGCCCGTATCAGAGTTTGTCCGGACTTTCGCTGTTTTGAATGTTGGCGTCACATCTATATTCAAGAGATACTGCGCTCCCGACACCGCGCCCGCTTTTATGACAGAATCAATCTTTCCGGCGGCATCTTTCGGAACGAATTCGAAATCCCAGCCGCGGCTCCAGAGATAAAAGTCGAGATGGTTTCTCAGGCTTTGGTCGAGATTTTCGGTGTTATATTCGGGGCCGGAGATTATTTCGTTATATTTGATATTAATCAGCAGTTTCCCCTTTTGGAGGGGAGTCAGAGTTTCCCGGGCAACCGGGTGCAGAGAAAACATGAACAGAATCAATAAACAGGTCGTGAAAATCTTCATGCCGTCCAAAATGAGTTAATCAGACTTGAAAATCAAGCCGTTTTTACCTATTATACGCAGTGATGCCAAAATGGAAATTCATATTTGCCACCGCTCTTATTTTAATAGCGATGATTATCTTCGCCGGATGTGGTGAAAAAAGCGGTGATGCAGGGCAATTAAAACTTGAAGGGCTGAAGGCCCTTGATGCCGGCGACTATAGCAAAGCCATCAATATTTTCAGGGAGGCCCTGAAAATGCAGCCTTCGGACCGCGATCTGCTTTACAACCTTGGTCTCAGTTACAAGAAATTCGATCTTTATGATTCCGCCTATGTTTATCTCAGAAGAGCTAAGGTGCTGAATGTACGCGACCGTGAAATAAATAAGGAAATTATTGAATTGGCCCCGACCTTCGGCGATTACACCGACGCCATTAACGCCATTGCCGTCATGGTCGCCACCGGTGACAACGAGAAAATGTACTGGCCCCGGCTGGCCGAATTAAACTATCGCAACGGGGATATGTTCATGGCGGTCAAATACTGCAAACTGATTATAGACGATGACCCCGAGAACAGGGATTACTATTTATATCTGTCACGGTCGCTGTCGCAATTGGGAAAATTCGAGGAATCCAACGAAACGCTGATGGAGGCGCTGAAAAGATTCGGACCGTCGTCGGAAGGTTATGCCAATATTGCCGTCAATTTTGTCGCCCTGGATAATCTTGATAGGGCCGAGGAAAACTTCCGAAAAAGTATCAATATCAACCCGGACAATATTTCCAGTTGGATAAATCTTGCCAGGGTTCTGGCCGAGCAGGACAGCCGGGCCAAAAAGGAAGAGGCGCTGGAGATTTTCAAAAAGTACCGGGAACAGACCCCTCCGACCTACCTGCTTGACTCTCTCATCCCCGCCCTTGAGGCCGAACTGGGCCGGTAAAACGGATATTATACTGGTTGACTTTAATCCAATAAACATATAATAATAAAATTAACATTAAGGCATGGATGCCGGTTTATTCTTATATTTGTCAAATGGGATATCCGATATAATCCGGATCCCGGTATATGTTCACGGATGAAGATGTTGACCACAAATATATCTTCCTGCCCCGGGCGTTTGATCAGACTGTCAGCAATTACAGGTATTATTAAAAATGAATGACGGATCAAAAAAATCCATACCGGGAATAAAACCATTCTACTTCGACGGCAGCCATCTCGCTCGCAACACAATTTATAATTTGATCGGTTATATATCGCCGATACCGGTGGCACTGATAACAATTCCCATACTGGTCAAAGCGCTTGGGACCGATCGATTCGGGATACTGACCATTGCGTGGATGGTGATTGGTTATTTCAGTTTGTTTGATATGGGGATCGGGCGGGCGACAACAAAATTTGTAGCTGAGTATGCCGCACGAGGTGAATATCACGTCATAAGAAGGCTTGTTACAACATCCTTAATCCTGTTACTACTATTTGGCATAATTGCTGGTGCCATAGTTTTCTTTCTAACTGGTTGGATGGTTACCGTACTCCTGAATATCCCCCCTGATTTGATCGAAGAATCTCGACAGGCATTTTACTTGTTATCCGTTTCAATACCGCTAGTCCTCCTTATAGCGGGGACAAAGGGTGTTCTTGAGGCCCAGCAGAAATTCGGGGTTATCAATGCCATAAAGATACCATCCAGCCTGGCCACGTTGTTGGCGCCAATCATTGTACTTCCTTTTTCTCATAACCTATATCCTATCGTCGGTATGCTGGTTATCAGCAAGGCCATTTCATTAATGTTTTATTCATATTATTGCTGGAAATATCTGGAAAAATCATCTCCCCCATCGCCGCAAGACAAAGGCATGGTTGGGATGCTAATGCGTTTCGGCGGGTGGTTGAGTATTAGTAACATAATCGCTCCAATGATGGGGAATCTTGATCGATTCTTCATTGGTTCAATTCTTACCATGACGGCGGTGACTTATTATGTTACTCCCTATGATATGATAACGAGATCATTTGTCATTCCAATAGGCATTTTGGGGGTTATTTTCCCTGCATTCAGCGCTTATGCCGCGGCCAATGAAAAAAAACTGGTAAGACTGCATAAACAGGCCATAAAATATATTCTTATCGTAATGACTCCGTTGGTAATTGCTCTGATTATTTTCGCAAAACCATTTTTGCAGTTGTGGCTAAGTGAAGAATTCGCTGATCAATCTTCACTTGTCCTGCAAATTCTTGCCGCAGGTGTTCTTTTTTCCTCGGTCGGCAGAGTTCCACTTAATGCCATTCAGGCCCTCGGTCGTCCCGACATCACCGCAAAACTTCTACTATTGGAGTTGCCGCTTTATTTGACTGCTGTTTTCCTGATGACAAGAAATCTTGGCATTTTGGGTGTAGCCATCGTTTGGACATCACATCTCATTATTGAAATGATAATTCTCATAATATTAATCGAGCGTTTGAAACCATTCTCGGAGGCATCAACAAAGGTACTGGATAGATCGATATATTTATGGATGTCTGCTATCGTGGCTGTATCTTACTTAATCTCTTTAATCCCCAATATCCTTTTGATGGCCAGTGCGGCAATTATCTTTGTCAGCGCTACACTATATTTGGCATACATCGTAATTCTTGATGAAGAGGAGCGCTCCGCCTTATTAAATATTATATCAAGAATATCAAATCTTAGAAATGGCTCGTCGCTTGGTTAGTATGAAAAAAATCCTGATCGTTAACAGTCTCTATTATCCCCATGTCACCGGCGGGGCGGAACGCTCGCTCCAGCTTCTGGCCGAAGGGCTGAAAAGAGCCGGCATGGAGCCGGTCATTGTCTCGACCGCCGACCGGGAGCAAATCGATTTTGTCAATGGCATCAAAGTTTATTACCTGAAGATTCCCAACATGTACTGGATGCGCACCGCCAAACAACAGCCGGCATATAAAAAACCGCTCTGGCATCTGATCGACTCATATAATCCGTTTGCAGTATCGAAGCTGACTCACATAATTAACTCGGAAAAACCGGATGTGATTCACACCAATAACCTGGCCGGCTTTTCGGTCGCGGTATGGAAGGCCGCTCGAAAGTCGAATGTTCCGATCGTCCATACCATCCGGGATCATTATCTTCTGTGCCCCAACTCGACCATGTACCGAAATGATAAAAATTGCTCCAAACAGTGCCTGCGTTGCCGAATGTTGTCGTCGCCGCGCAAAAGGTATTCCGGTCTTGTCGATGCCGTCGTCGGTGTCAGCCGCTTTATTCTGGAAAAACATCGAAAGCGAGACTATTTCCCTGATGCCAAAATAGCGACACATATATACAATCCCTCCGACTCGGCCGACACGCCCGCTTCCGATAGGAATGACAGCAATGTTGTCACTTTCGGCATTATTGGTCTGCTGGCCCCGATCAAAGGGACGGAATATTTGATAAGGCGATTTGCGTCGATGAAAAACAACCCGGCGAAACTGAAAATATTCGGCCGGGGAATCACCGAAGCATACGAAAAAATGTTGATTGAGCGTTATAAGAGTGATAACATTGAGTTTATGGGATTTAAAAAGCCGGAAGGGATATACTGCGAAATCGACGTCGCCATTATTCCATCATTGTGCGACGACGCTTTTTCCAGGATCAAAATCGAAGCCTATTCCCATGGCCTTCCGGTTATCGCCACCTCCATGGGCGGAGTCCCGGAGACGGTCGATAACGGTAAAACCGGCTACGTGTTCGATCCATCCCTTGAAGGTGACCTGGAGAGTAAAATCGATAAATTTATTTCCGATCCCGGCCTGGCGCGGGCGCTGTCACCCGCCTGCCGTGAAAAGGCCGAAATATTCCACATAGACAAGGTCGTCGGCCGATATACGGATGTTTACTCGCAGGTGATTCGATGAAAAATCTCACCGAAAAAGTACTCTATGTCTGGTTCGGTTTTATCGTTTTCGAAGCGCCGCTGCGATACATATTCTTCAATGCCGGGGCCCCTTTTCTGGTTTATCTCAAGGACATCCTCCTGATCGGGATTTTTGTCTCGTTCGCTCTTGAAGCGACCGTGACGGCAAGAATGAACAAGCTGATGCTGGCTTCACTGACCCTTGTCCTGTACGGCGTTGTGGTCGGCCTGATTAACGGCCTGTCTCCCATGCAAACCGCTTTCGGGATGAAAATCGTCCTCACATTTTTTGTCGGTTTCATGGCTGTCTACACCCTGGGCTTGAAGAAAGAGTTTTTCATCGGCCTGTACCGTCTTTTTGTACCGCTTATTCTGTTCGGGCTTCTTCTGGAACTGCTGTTTGATCTGCCCTGGATCGGGTTCGAGTATGAAGCATATGGAGTCATCATCCCGGGGTCGATTTCATGGTGGACGCTGGACCTGCCGCGTCTGTCCGGCTTTGGACGGGTCTCATATGAAACCGCCATCCTGCTGGTCTGTCTTTCGGCGATGTATCTGGCCGCGAATGTATACGGAAAAAGTCTTCTTGCAGGAAGCTGGAAAATCCTTGATAGAATTTTTCTATTCTTGTCTTTCATCGGCATCATCCTGACCACCGCCAAGTCATCGATCTTTGCCTTCCTGATATTGATCCTGTTTTATTATTTCCTGAAGAAAGCGACCGCCGCCACAAGCCGTTTCAACCGTGTAGCCGGGTTTGTCATCAAGGTTCTTCTGGTTCTGGTTTTGCTCTACGGTGTCATACCACCGGTCCTGGCGGTCACCTCACCCAAAACGGTAACCGGCTATCTCAGCTCCGATGATCTCATCATGGCGGCCATATCGGCCTCATATGTGGAGCGCATGGAAATCATGTGGCCCGATGCCTATAAATTACTATCCGACGGGTACATGTATTTCACCGGCCGCGGCCTGGGCGGAATCGGGGCATCGCAAAAATATTTCGAGCCGGAGCTGTACAATGCCGCCGACAATGTTTATGTTTATCTGCTGGTCGATTTCGGAATTATTATTCTGTTGATGATTTTGGGAATTCTATTCTTCAAAATCATATCCATGAAGATTAATGATCGAAAAAGTGTATTCTTCCTTACATTTGCCCTGATATTTTTCTCCTATGGAGCGACTTTGAATGTCATCGAATCACCCACCCTGATGATCTGCCTCGGCTTTTTGCTGGCTTTGTGGGACAGAGGTGACAACGGTGATAGTTAATGCGCGTTTTCTGACTCAGCGGCTGACCGGCGTCCAGCGCCACGCTATCGAGATGTCGCTGGCGCTTAAAGAAATTCATCCCGATATCAAATTTGTCGCACCGAAAAATATCATTCATAAGGACATTGCAGAACAATTGAAGGCAAAAGTCATCGGGCGTTTCACCGGATATTTATGGGAGCAGTACGAACTTCCGATGTACATGAAAAAGCATGCGTCCGGGAAAATTCTAATCAATCTGGCCAACACCGCCCCTGTTGCTTCTAAAAATAAAGTGGCGACCATTCATGATACCGCCCCGCTGCGCCATCCTGAATGGTATTCATGGAAATTCGCGGCTGCCTATAAACTGCTCATACCGCGCGTGGCGAAATCATCACGAATCATTTTTTCGGACAGCAACTTTTCCAAAAGTGAAATAGCGGATCTTTTTGGAATCGACCACGATAAAATCATAGTCATTTACTGCGGCGTGGGGCAGCAATTTCAAAGTGCCATATCAGATGAACAAAATATATCGCCTGAGGATTATATTCTGTGCGTGGCCTCGCTGGAACCGAGGAAAAATTTCATCCGACTGGTCAAGGCTTTCAATCACTTGAAAAGCCATAATCTGAAACTTGTAATCGCCGGCAGTTCAAGCAGCATTTTTGCGGATAATAAATTGCATAAGATGCTTGATGACAGTAAACGTATAGAATTTACCGGATATATCGATGACGATCGATTAATCGAGCTTTACCAAGAAGCGCGGCTGTTCGTTTACCCCTCGCTGTACGAGGGCTTCGGACTGCCGCCGCTGGAAGCCATGGCCTGCGGCTGCCCGTGTGCTGTTTCGAACGCCGGATCATTGCCTGAAGTGTGCGGCAAGGCGGCGCTTTATTTCAATCCGTATGACCCTGCCGACATCGCCGAGAAGATGGACATGATTTTGTCAGACAATGTTCTTGGCCAAAACTTGATAGAAAATGGTTTACTGCATGCGCAAAAATTCGACTGGAATAAATCAGCCTCGGAACTTCTTGAAGCAATCCTAAGCCTCGATAAACCATCCGATTAGTCCGGCAACCCCCGGCTTATTTTCGAAATTTTTTCCACCCTGCCAAAGAATAAATTTCCTTCTTTATATGTAATATAGTCATCTGGCATTACCTCAATCATCGCAAGGTGTTGCAAGACAATATAATAACATCACTGTTTTCTTCGGCACGGCTGTTGCATAAACAAAAGGTGTTGAGCTAATGGAGTAGCTAATGCAGAATAGAAAAATTACGCTTAAAAACGCCGGACTCAGGGATGAGAACAACGGCGAAACGGAAACCGGGCAAAACCAAACCGGTGAAATCAACCTGATAGAAATAATCCGCCTGTTGCTTGCGAGAAAAAAGCTAATTGGCGGGTGTGTTCTTTCAGTCATGATCCTCACCGCGGTTATTGTTTTCATTATGCCCAATCAATTCCGTTCCACCGCTTCGATTCTTCCCTCCGGCAAAGTCGACAAAATGGCTCAATTGAAAAGTCTGGCCGGTCTTGATGGTTTCATGTCGCAGGATGAGAACTCTTCGGAACTGTTTCCGACCATTCTGACATCGCGGACGGTGGTTGATGCCGTCCTGGCCGGCGAATACTCGTTCGTTCATAACGATCAGGTCATGCAACTGACCCTCCCCGAATATTTCAATCAGGACAACCCGGAAAAGCTCAGACGGGCGTTGTCCAACATTTCATCGTTCGAAATGGATAAGAAAACGGGAGTGATCAGTCTGTCGGTGGAAACCAAATATCCCCGACTTTCAAAGGCAATACTAAGCCGCTATTTGGAAGAGCTGGAATTATTCAATCTCCACAAACGCCGCTCTCAGGCCAAGGACAATGTCCGCTATCTTGAACGCGAGGTGGCCGACCGCGAGCAACAACTCAGGAAGTCCGAAGAAAAGCTTCAGGAATACCAGACCGTCAACCGTGACTGGGATATGACCTCCGATCCGGAAATTTTGAAAAACCTGATGCAGCTTAAGCGCGAAGTGGAAATAAAATCGAAAACTTACATGCTGGTTCTCGAGCAGTACGAACTGGCCCGGCTCGATGTTCAAAAAGATGTTCCGATCGTGCGCATTCTGGATAATCCTTCCCTGCCGACCTTGAAATCGGGCCCGCGTCGAATGATCACTACTTTTCTGACCGGCTTCCTGACATTATTCCTGGCTGCGTTCTGGATAATAGCAACAGACACCGCCGCAAAAAAGGGACTGAAAACCGAAATCAATTTCAAACTGCCGGATGTTATTCGCCGGCGGCTTGCTCTCAGGGAAGAGATCGAAGCATGAGAAGCTGTGTTATTTTCGGCGGCGCCGGTTTTGTCGGGACACATCTGGCGCAGCATCTGCTAAAAACCCAAAGATTCGACCATGTTCATCTGGCCGACATCAGGCCAAGCATTCTTGCCGGCCAACCCGGCATCTCGACCTCATTCACCGATGTCCGCAAATCCATCCCGGTCGAATTAATTAATTTCCGGCCGGAATGGATTTTTAATCTGGCGGCGGTGCACCGCGAGCCGGGACATATTCGCGAAGAATATTTCGAAACCAATCTAAAGGGTGCGCATAATGTCTGCGCCTATGCCGATGCGGTCGGCTGTGACAGTATCTATTTCACCAGCAGCATTTCGGTTTATGGGCCGACCACCGGCCCCACCGATGAATTTTCGCCGATACAGCCCTCCACCCCGTATGGCGGCTCCAAATATCCCGCCGAATTGATTCATGAGATGTGGCAACGGGCCTATCCACATCGAAGATTGATCATCTCCCGACCGGGTGTGCTCTATGGTCCCGGTGATCCGGGCAATATCATGCGGATGATTCGGGCCATTAAAAAAGGCTATTTTGCTTTCCCCGGCTCTCCCGGAATATATAAATCGTACGGCTACATTTACGGTTTTCTCGACAGCATCGATTTTACCATGGGCATAAACCGTGATTTTTTCTGCTACAATTATGTCGAAACCCCGACCCAGCCGCTCGCCGAAGTGGTCGATGTGATAAAACGGTTCAACGGCACCAATGCGCTGGTACTGCCGATACCGCTCTGGATTCTGCTGCCGGTTTCTAAAACCATTCAGAAGATTCTGGGATTTCGCAATCCGATTCATCCGGTCAGAGTCAAGAAGGCGGCCACTCCGACGCATATTATCCCCGGCGCCCTGATGGAAAAAGGCTTTTATTTCAGATACACCTTCGAAAGCTCACTGCACCACTGGCACAAGGTTGCTCCCGAAGATTTCGGCGATATGCCGCTGAAGAAAAAGCATGTTCGCCGCGACAAAATCACCCTGAAGAGACCGCCTGAAATAATCGAACAATTGACCGCGTCCGAATTGAAAACGGGCAATGATCCTGCCAAAGAGAAGGAAACTGCCCGATGAGTACCGAATCCGGATTCGATTTCAGTCATTTGAGAGTGGCCATAGTCCACGAATGGTTCGTCGATTATTCCGGCTCGGAGCGGGTGGTCGAGCAGATGCTCAACCTGTTCCCGCACGCCGATCTCTATGCGCAGGTAGAGTTTCTGCCGGATCATCTGAAAGGATTCATTAAGAATAAAGAAGTAAAGACATCATTCATTCAAATGCTCCCCAAAGCGAAAACAAAATACCGTTCATATCTGCCGCTGATGCCTTTTGCCGTCGAGCAGTTCGACCTGTCCGGTTATGATCTTATCATTTCCAGCAGTCATGCCGTCGCCAAAGGGGTCATCACCGGCCCGGATCAGCTTCATGTTTGCATGTGCTACTCCCCCATGCGTTATGCCTGGGATCTGACCCATCAATACTTAAGAGAATCCGGCCTGACCAGGGGTCTTAAAAGCTGGCTGGCACGGTTTATTCTCCACCGGATACGGTTGTGGGATTACCGGACCGCTAACGGGGTTGATCGGTTTATTGCCATTTCCGATTATATCCGGCGGCGAATCAAAAAAGTGTATGGCCGCGAAGCGGATGTTATCTATCCACCGGTCGATGTGGACAACTTCGCCGTCCACACGCAAAAGGAAGATTTCTATCTGACCGCCTCGCGGATGGTGCCCTACAAAAAAATTGATATCATTGTCGAAGCCTTCTCCAAAATGCCGGACAAAAAACTGATCGTCATCGGTGACGGGCCGGAATTTGCCAAGATAAAAAGCAAGGCTTCCGATAATGTCGAATTTCTCGGCTTCCAGCCTACGGCAGTCTTGAAAGATTACCTGCAGAGGGCCAAAGCCTTCGTCTTTGCCGCCGAGGAGGATTTTGGCATTCTCCCAATCGAGGCGCAGGCTTGCGGGACACCGGTAATTGCCTATAAAGCGGGCGGCGCTAGGGAAACGGTTATCGATGGTGTCACCGGAATATTTTTCCACCGGCAGGACAGCGCTTCGATTGTCGATGCGGTCAGGCAGTTCGAGCATTTTCGGCCGTTCAATCCTTATGTAATCCGCGACAATGCCATCAGGTTTTCTGTCGCACGGTTCCGTGATAATTTTGAAACCTTCATGGATGCAGTTTGCCGGGAACATTTTGCCCGGTTGCACGAAACCGGACATGTATCGCCCGATATATGCGAAATATTCGACAATCGGCGACATCCGGTCGATCTTAAAAGACTATCCGTTGATTAATCAATTTCGTTCTAACGAATATTTAATCTATAGTTAATCTTTTTCGAATTATTTATCATCCACTTGTATTTTTTAGGCTTCAATTTACTCTTATAGGTGAGGATGATGTTCTTCGATGATCCGGCCCAGCCGTCGGTTTATCCTGAGGGGGGGCGTCGTCCTCAGCGTATGGCCGGCGAGTGTCGCAGAAAGGACGCAGCGTCATTTGCCGGCGTTTTATTTATGGTGGAAATAAAGCCGAGTAGAGACATAGATTTCAGCTTATAAATTGAGTAGGGGCGCATCCGTGTGTGCGCCCGCCCATTTTAGACTGGTTTAACCCGCGGGTCATCCGTTTTTGGCCGCATCAAGACGGCACCAGGCATAGAGGGCATCGAGCACCTCGAATTGATGGTCAAGATTTTCCAGATCATCCGGAAAGCGAAGACTGTAGCCGACCGCTATCGCTTCATAGCCGGCGGCAAGCGGATCGCTGGCAAGCTGGTCGGTATCCGCGGCATGGATGATTTTTGCCATTCTTAATAGCGCCTTGTCGGTCAAACCATACTTTTCAATGATGGCTTCGAAGGAACATTTGCCGTCATGATGACCCAGTTCCACACCGGGAGCATCGAACGGAATGGCTCCTTCCTTTTTGACCATGTCTTCAATTTGCGATTTCGCCACGAAGAGGAACTCCGCGTCGGAATCAACGAATCGAATTATCAGCCACGGGCACGCCACCCGGTCGACATGGACATGAGAACGTGTTACCCATTTCATATATCAATTCTCCGGTTAAACATTCCAAACCTTGCCTGTTTCCCGCAATTAAGATAATGGCATAGTGGAAGCATTGTCCACAAAATAAAAGACCGCCGGCATTTTGGGGTAGTGTGCGGCCATTTATTAATTACATATACCATTGCGTAACAAATTACCATCAAATTGATGTTTTGGCGATGCCATATTTCATAAATATTTCCTTGTACTATATTTATTTTCATTCGATTACACGGAATTGGGTTTGTTTTTGCGTTTTTAAAATAATTCAAAACTTATTCCCCCGTGGAGAAAATATCTGTCCTAAATGAGGCATGGAAAAACCGTGTTTTTGACGCACCTATAGCCATAATAATATTCATACTCCTCTATAATACCCCTCGGCCGGAATTAACAACAAAGTGGTGGTGATTTTGTGTAGGGGACGGTTTTTAGACAATCGCCCGGCGGGTTACAAACCCGCCGATAACAGTTTATTGGATGCAAATTTAAGCTTTCAAAGTTGCGGCAGGTCTTGTCGTAGACCCTGAACGAAATGAAGGGCGCGAGCCGATGTGAGCGTGTGACCTGCCGCCGAAACACTTTTTCCCTTGCCAATTTTTCTAAATAATCTATCTTTCATAAGTGGGTCAATACATCATTGAGTGATTCCATGGCGAAAACCCACGGAGCCACATTGTAGCAATAAAACTGTGTGGCCCGGAGGATCTATAACGCACAAAATATATATGAAATATAATATCCCGATCTTACTTCTACTTTTTTTTGCTGCCACTGCAAATTCGCAGATTAGTCGGCAATTTACCGTAGATGTAACCAGAGCCCCGGTGTGGTCCGACACTCGCTCGTCGGTATTTACGGGAACATTTACCATTCGCGACATTCCCGAACCAAATAAACGTGTAAAGGTTGGCTACACATTAGAAGTAATTAAGGAATTGCCTGAAAGCGCATTTGCCAAAGAGGATTGGGCTCTCAGGCTCTATTATTATGATAATGTCGTACAGGTCTTAGGTGATACGTTGTTTGTATGGCCGGGGCCACATTACCGGGGACAGATATATACCGGGTCATTTGAATTTATGCCGCTGGTCTCGGGCAATTGGGATATAACATTTTATTATCAGGGTCATGAGGGATATTTATTGCCCAGCAACTATCTCAAAGGTATTTCGTTACAGTGGTGCATTGATGAAGATGGCACAATTCACTATTTGGGACCCAAAAGGTATGATATTGAAAGGACTTGTGAAAATGCCCGCGTCTCATTTTTCTCGAAAGATTCAGTATTTTTCAAGTTATTTCCGGAACAACGAGGACAAGAGTCTTTCGAGTATGAAATCATGGTCGCTCCACTACCCAAAATCGGAGACACTTCGACAATCCTTTTCGATTTGAAGGCTAATAAAGATATTCCGGAAGGCTGCAGGATCGATCTGCATACCTTTGGTCTGACATTGCCGATCCCACCGGATAAATTAAGTCCTCCCTTTTATAAGGGGCAAGAGATTCTTTACGTCGTTAAAATCGTGCCCATGTCATTCAGGGACGAGCATAGAATCACTCTTATTTTAATGCAAAATGGCGAGTTTGATAACAACCACCTTACACAGGCAATAGGATGCTCGATGATTTTCGATGATGATAACAATCTTAGATATTTTTGTCGAAGCACTGACGGATTGCCGGAAAATAAATACTCCTCACGATTGCCCGAAGCCGGCAGCAAAATAAAACCCAGGCGATTAAGATTGGATATTGACCAGGATAAGATAAATGATCGCTGGGAAATATTAAGACATTTGGAGAAGCAAAAGTAGGTCGGTGTTCCGAGCGCATGAGTGCCGGCGAATAAGCGAGAAACCCGACGTACTCAGACTGCCAATGTTTCTGAAGAGTGAGATAAGGATCGACAATAGCAAGTTTGATTCAGGAAAACCAAAATGAAAATTTCTGAAGTAACCCGCCGAAATATCTTTGATGCTTTACAAAATCAAAAAATTTCCTGGAATGGCCGATTGGAGGAGCTTGGTTTCCTGACAAAGCTTTTTGATTTGGAAAAACTGCCATCAGAAGATCACCGTTTTAAGAATGCGCATGAAGACATAGTGCAGCATCGAGTAAGTAATCACGATTGGGAAGATAATTGGATATTTTATGATAAGCGCTTCAATCTCTTGTATGGGAATGATGACGATTTCTTAAGATTTCTTTGCGAAATAGTGAACCCTATTGTAAGGCCAGATACCGATGAAGTCTCAAGTCTGGTGAAAATATTCAATAAATATCTTGGGGAGGATGGGTGGGAAATAGTAGAAAAAACCAGAATTTCAGGTGCTCCGGTATTCTCTGCCCGCCGAATTCTTGTTGGTACCGAATATTCTCTTAATAATGCAATGGCGGAAGTCCCATTTCCAGAGAGCACAGAAGTAGTTATCTCTGCACTTACCAAATATTTCCAAAAGCAACGTAAAAATAATATTGTAGAAATATTAAAAGCTGCCTCCGCACAAATAGAGCAGACTGACTATGATAATTGGAACGGCGGAATTTATCTATATACTTTATATCTGCACATACCAATGGAGCTCTTTGCCGAAGTCGATTTGAAATTAGAAGAAATTCAGAAGACTATAACACAAACGGCACAATCTATTTTGCGGACGGCTGAAAGAGACCATATCAGTAATGTTGTTGTTGCGCCAATTATAGAGCCTACCAGTTTTATTAGTGATCACAATGAGGCTGAACAAAAAGGAAAGCATTTATGGGAACCGGGAATGTTGAGATTATTTATAAGCCATGTCTCAGCGCATAGGACTGCCGTTTCAAGATTAAAACAGGAATTGCATATATACGGTATTTCGTCATTTGTTGCCCATGAAGATATTAAACCTACTGTTGAATGGCAGCTTGAAATCAAGAAGGCGTTGTGTTCAATGCACGCCTTAGCAGCGCTACTTACACAAGATTTTCATAATAGTAAATGGACAGATCAGGAAGTCGGGTTTGCTCTCGGAAGGGGATTCATGATTATTCCGATTCGCATAGATATTAATCCTTACGGTTTTCTTGGAGCTCACCAAGCATTGCCGGGAAATTTTAACGAAATAGAATCTTTAGCGCCTAAAATTGTGAATGCTCTTGTTAAAAATGACTCCACAGGCTTTCAAATGCGGGAAGGTTTAGTTGTGGCTCTGGAGAAGTCAACATCGTACCTTGCCTCAATTGCGATCGGGCGGCTAATTTCGGGGATTGATTCCTTTACGCCTGAACAAATCGCACGTATGGTTGCTGCCCATAGAAGAAATTCCCAAGTTAGTGGGGCGTTTGGAGTATCGGAAATAATTCAGGATATTGCGAAGCAAAATAAAGTGGACGATGAAGATGATTTGCCGTTTTAGTCAAGGTAGGTTATTCCTAACTTTGTTTAAAACCATTGCCTCTCGTACAAAAATAGCGGGCCGGGTTGCGTAAACGAACCCGGCCCTCTCTCTATGCACAAACCACCTAAGAGAGGTACACTACTGCTCCTCCATGCCATCGTTGACCGTGGCAACAGACGAACAGAATTTTTTCCAGCGTCCGAAGAAATAACCCATGTCGCCATCGGTGTTGTCCTTCGGCAGGCGGAAGCGCCCTTTGAGGACCCCGATCGGGTTACGTTCGGCATCATAGAAATGTCCGTAAAATTTGCCGCCGCCGTGGCAAGGAACCCGGCCGTTCTGAAGACCATTCATGTTGCCGAAAGGCATCCAGCGATAGGTGCCTTTCAGAAGGCCCTCGAACTGGCCGTTGATATCGATATATTTTCCGACAAAATAATTGGCGCCGGCGCTGTCCTGGCCCCATTCGCCATGGATATACCCGGCCAGCATGCCGTTGGAAGCGATCCAGCGGCCGTTGAAAACGCCCAGGCCGGTCGTGTCAGTTCCCCAGCGGCCGTCAAGAAATCCGTTCGGACAACCCATCGGCTCCACTTTGAAGCCGTGGAAAGCGACCGCATTGACCGAATCCTCGAGATAGAAAACGGTATCGAGCGCGGGAAGCTGGTCGGTACTGAAACTGACCATAAGCGGCCCGGTCTCGAAGGTCACCGTCACCGGCTCTTCCGCGATCATGGCCGAATCATCGGTCACGACCGGAGGAATATAGATGTTGACAAAAATGCCATCGAAGTGGACCGTGGTCAGCGAGACCCACTCGATCAAGGTCCGGTCGGTGCGATCGAGAATATAATCCTGGCCATCCTCGAACCTGATTGTCCGTCGGACAATCTCAGCCCCCCGACTGACCGTCAGCGAACCGGACCAGTCGGTAATTTCGGTTATGGTCGAATCATACCGAAGCGATCCCCAGACAATACGAAGCGCATAGGCCCCCGCGATCGATTCATCGATAATGGAATCGACCGCCGGCGAAGCCAGCAGTTCGTCGTCATAAATTTTGTCTGCGTCCATATCATCCAGCAAAACAGGATCGCCGAAGGCCGCCTGTTCATCGGTCGGCGTATAGCCACCGAATTCATCGGCAATCGTCAGCAGATCATCGTCGGATGGCGAGGTGCTGTCCTCACCGCATCCGGCAAGAAACCCGACCAGGCTGAGAATCAGTGCCGCAAGTAAAAGGTTTCTTAATTTCATTGCTCCTCTTTTCATCTAGGTTCTCATCAAACACCAATCTTACATACAAACTTTGTGCCAATGCCGGAGTTAGACATCAAGCTATTGGACTACAACAGATTAGGATTAGGCGGGAATTATGTTATTTGTTTTTTTACGTACCGCTCGGTACAAATCGCGATCAATCCGTTCTCTGAGGGACAGATACCGGGCAGACCTGTAACGTCAAACAGACGTATAGCCCCAATATGGTTGTATCGATTTAAAACGTAATGTAAGAATTCTACCAGGCGGTGCTCTCAAGCGCCTTCAAAACCGAATCATAAGAAAACTTTGCTCCGCTGCCTTTCCCTGGCTGCTCTATTAAATTGACAAGGTCGAAACCATTGATGACGATCCTGGGGTCAGGCGTAAGCGTATCGCGCTCGGTAATCATAGCGGAGATGCCGAGGTTCCTCACCGCCCTTTTGACGAGATTAGCCGCCTTAAGGTGGTCAGAATTCTCTTTCGAATAAAATAGAGCGATTTCCATAATAGATTACCTCTAATCGAGAATACCTTTTTTATAAAATCAATGTCAACAAAAACATTTTTTGGCGGGTTACCGGCCGAGGAAGCCCTGAAAGTCCGGTCAGCCAAATCCGCGGGGCACTTATTTGACCCTCTGTTGCTTTAAACAATTTACGCAGCCAAAAGGTTTAATTTAAATGTAAAATTTTTATTAAATTTGTACTATGAATCGGTAATGATAATTTATTGCTTCAAACTGGCGATCCAGCGGGTAATTTCGGTCACCTCATCGGCCTGATAAGGATTCATAGCGACGACTTGCTCATATGTCTGGCGCGCCAAATGACGGAACCTGTCATCACCGGAAGCCACGAATCGTCTCTGATAATACATGGCCAGCGCAAATTTGACCGAAAAGTCACGCGGATACAGCGAGTCCGCCCTCTGAAGCAGCGCCATGGCCTTGTCGGGGCGGCCATTAAGCGGATATAGATCACCCAAAGACTTAAGCGCCGATTTGTTGCCCGGATATTTGGCCGTGAAACGCTCCATATAGTATAGGGCGCTGTCATAAACCTTATCCTGCATAAAGATTCGCGCGATTTCATAATCGGTCGGCTGATATCGAGCCGCCTCTTTGTTGCCGGTAAGGTGACTGATGTTGACTATCACGATTTTGCCGTCTCGAATCCAGTACAATGCGGTCGTGATGGCTGAAGTCAGCTCCTCATATTTATCAAGAATCATTCCTGAGGCATCGGCATCAATGGCAAAATGCGTGATTGGGTTCTTTCGGAAAAAGCGCGGATCCTGATCCGAGACACCAACCGCATAGATGGAACCCTTGAGATTGTTCTCAAGCAGCAGGGACGGCGCCATCGGGCCGCAGATAACCGCATTCTCGCCCAAAATCTGCGCGAGATCCTCCCCGGCCTCTTTGATATTGAAAGATTTTTGCTGCTGCCAATCACGATACGGCAGACCGAAATTAATAAAGACCGCCAGCACCGAGACAACCGCGATAATCCCAATAAACAGCCTGCTTCTGACGATTCTCAGTAAATCGAACCTGAATACAAGGTAGGTGATCAAAACGGCCGGCGGTAATGAGTAAATAACCATTGGATCGGACATGGTGCCATAAAGCCCGATATAGAAAATGTTGAAAGCCAGTTGTTCCAGCAGTATCCAAATCAGGAAAAACATCAACACATACCGGAAATAGTTCTTTTTATTATTAGTACCATATTCATTTTGAAACGAAGAAGACAACAGCAGGCCGAACATCCCAGCCAACGGCAGGTAAAGCATATATATATATCTTAGCGGGCGGTAATTTTCGGGCATAAAGAACAGCAGTCCGGCTGTAAACCAGATTATCAAAAACAACAGAGGCATGTTTTCTTTCATTTTATTCTTTGTCAAGAAGACGATCGAACTTGCCAGCGCTACAAAGCCGGCCAGTCCGACGACCGGCGCATGGAAAAAGAAACGGGAATCGTTGCCGAAATTTATCAGTTTCTCGAAAAAAGTGACCGGCGATTTGAAAGCATCCGGGAAGCCGTACAGCCCGACGGTCTGGGACCGGTAATAGTCATAGAAATGCCCCAGATTGCCGCCATAGAATATCAATATCCAGAGAATGGCCACGGCCAGCGATGACAGCGACAAGCCGGCGATATTTTTAATGCGATCCGGTTTATTTTCGATCCAGAGGCAGATAATGACCGGTACGGCGATGATGATGCCGAAAATTTTCCCGGCAAAAGCCGCTAAAGCGATTAAAACGCCCATCGAGAGAATGCCCCATGACTGGTCCCGGTAATGAACAAAGACATAATACAACAGGGCCAATATCAGGATCATGCCGTTTTCGGTATATGGCAGCCGCCCGTAAACAAAAAGTACCTTATTGAATAAGAGCAATATCAGAATGACCGCCAATGCCCACGGTTTGAGATATTTCCGGAGGGCGGCCAGAAAGATAAAGATTGCGGCCAGGATGGAAAACAGACCCGGTATATTGGCGATTGTGCGGCTGATACCGAAAAATGAAAAGAGAATATAACTGAAGGCCGAAATCAGGGTAACCTCGAAAACCCGCCATTGGCCGGTGTCGAACAGCTCCCATTTATCGAAAAGAATCTTGTTTCTGGCGAAATATGAATAATGATGCGGATCGGTAGAGAGCGACTGGCTTTGGCCGTCGAAATACATCGGCGGGTCGGCATCAAGATCGTCAACCCAAAGGTACAGGCCGATAATGCTTACGACTGCAACAAACAGCCAGACAGCTATGCGATATTTATCGTTATGTTGAATCGATACGGCCATTAACCATAGAAGATAACGATCTAAAATTTATTGGCAAGTTGTAAGATTACTTCACTAATATGGCCGGGTCCGCTTTTTCGACGACGCGGCCGATTTGCCATACCTCAATGCCGGCCTTAACAGCCTCATCTTTAAAAGCAGCCGCCGGGCTTTCGGCGAAAGCAATCAGGAGCCCGCCGGATGTCTGGGCGTCGAATAATATATCGGTTTCTTCCATTTTCAATGCTGCGCTGATTTTCGCCTTATCGCTCAGATAATCTCGGTTGGCGGAGGCTCCGCCGGTCAGGGCCCCGGCGCGGGCAAAAGCGACGGCATTCGGAAGCAGCGGCAGACAGGAATAGTCGAATTCGATCGTGACCCCGGAAGCATCGGCCATCTCGAAAGCATGGCCAAGTAGCCCGAAGCCGGTAATATCGGTGGCGGCATGCGCTTGGTGTTTCACCATCAGCTCGGCCGCCGGTTTGTTTAATTGGGCCATTTGGGCGGTAACGGTGCTGATATCGAGCGGCGAGGCGCGGTTCTGCTTGATGGCGGTGGCAATGATTCCGGTTCCAAGAGGTTTGGTCAGAAATAAAATGTCGCCCGGCTTGGCCCCGTCATTTTTAATAATTTTATCGATGTCGATAATTCCGGTACAGGCCACCCCGTACTTAAGTTCCTTATCTTTGATGGAATGTCCGCCGACCACGGCGGCCCCGGCTTCATGAATTTTGTCCGAGCCGCCGCGAAGAATCTCGGTCAGAATTTTTGGATCCATCCCGGCCGGAAAACCGACAATATTCAGGGCCGTCAGCGGTGTCCCACCCATGGCATAAATATCCGACAGAGCATTGGCGGCGGCAATTTGTCCGAAGGCATACGGATCATCGACAATCGGCGGGAAAAAATCGACCGTCTGGACCAGTGCCTGCCGGTCATTAATCTTATAAATACCGGCATCATCCGCCTTGTTGAAACCAACCAGCAGATTGGGGTTCGTTTCCACCGGCAATTCCATCAAAACTTCGGCCAAAAACTTTGGCCCCAGTTTCGAGGCTCAGCCGGCACAGGAAACTTCAGCCGTCAGCTTTATTTCCGTTTCTTTACGCTTATCATTCATAATTCAATGCCAATTATACAATTCAATCAGGGAAGCAAAACATTAATCTTCCTGTTTCAGCAAATAACCAAGTTTTTGCTTTTGCACTCTTTTGGTTTCCCTGGGGATGTTTTCATAATTCGCCCGAATATCGTTTATGATATTTTTCATATTGTCTTTGTCGCCGATTTCAGTCAGCGCCTTGTGAAGCTGGTAAGAACATTCGATCAGGTTATAGTAATTGCCGGGTTCTTCCAGCAGGGACAAGCGAAGACGCGAATAAACCTGTGCGGCCTCTTCAAAGCGCCCCGACTCGATAAAGGCTTCAGCCTGAGGCCAGAGAAAAGTTTTGCCTTCCGGGTATTTTTTATACAGCGACTGCGCCAGAGCGAGCGCCGAATCATAATCCTTGCGATCGATCATAATCCATATAAGGGCCGACCGGGCGGCGTCTTTGGAAAAAAGCGAGGAATCGACCGCCGTTTCTATTTCATCTATGCCCTTCTCCCGCTCGTCTTTGAACAAT
This sequence comes from candidate division Zixibacteria bacterium HGW-Zixibacteria-1, assembly GCA_002838945.1. Lineage (NCBI taxonomy): Bacteria > Pseudomonadati > Candidatus Zixiibacteriota > candidate division Zixibacteria bacterium HGW-Zixibacteria-1. Next base: position 32,856 of record PGXB01000013.1, on the reverse strand, counting down.
CCCGCCGACCGCAGGATACCCGATTTCACCGACTTCCAATAATGATAGGTCCCCAGACCGACATACAAATCATAAAGGGTGGAATCAGCCTTAAGCCCATTTTGGTAGGCGCCTTTGGCCTTCATACCGAGCTTGACGGCGGAGAAATTGGACCGGAAACGCGACTCCCATAATGAGTGGTAGGCGTCCTGGTGGCCGATATATAAATAACACAGCGCCGAATCGCGGGAGCTGCAATTTGTCAGCTTTTCTTCCGCCAGACTTTTGACGCTGTCACACAAAGCGAGAAATCGATTACCGTAGAGATTCTCTTCCCTGTCGGTCATCTCGACCTGCAATGCGGCCGCACGAAAAAGCAATCCGGCCGGATCAGCCGCATCAAGGCGGGATAATTCGGTGATAATGCTGTCGGCCGCCGCCCACCGGCAGTTGAAAACAGCTTCCTGGCTTCTTAAGATTAATTCGATTTTTTCGGGAGACTGCAGCGATGAGACACCGGCGGCCAATAGAAAGGCAAAATTAAAAATAAAATTCATCTGATTTTTTTGTGAAAAGCTTTGGCTTTATCATAGGTCTCGCGAAAATAAGCATTGGAGTCACAAAGATCCTTCCGACTCAGAATTTGTTCAAGCAGCTTATTCGCTGTTTCGGTTTCGCCCCTTTTATGAGCCAGTCGAGCCGCCAGGAAATCTCCTTCTAACGCACCCGATATATCATAATAAGGCGAGTTCTTCCACGCCGTCTTCAATTCATTTATCTTCATTTCGGCCTCGTCAAGCCGATCCAGCCCCAAAAGACCCTCGACATAATAGATAAGAATATAGGCGTCCTCGGGAAGTCCCGCATAAAGCGAATCGGCCAGGTTGACCAGATCATCATATCTTTCTTCCGTCCAATATATTCTCAAAAACGATTCGCGCGCAAGCTGCCCCGCCAGCTGACCGTTGGCAATGGCCTCTTTTATCATGGTCATTCCCTCTTCCCTCTGGTCGGATATGAACGGCAGCCATAGAAAATCCCTGGCTTTGATGGTCCGATAGTACAGGTACGATCCCATTCCCCAGTAAGCATCATAATAGGTGCTGTCCAGTTCCAGGGACCGGCCGAGGTGCGAACTGCATTTCAAACCATCGCGGAAAGCCTTAAACCAATGACCGTGAAAGGCGCGGTGAATAGCGCGGTATCCATATGACGCCCCGGATATGAAATACAGTTCAGAATTATCCGGTTCGAGATCCTTCATCTCATCGCTTCGCTCGATGGCCAGCGTCAGAAGACTGTCGATTTCTTTATTATAGCCATCACTCCGGAACTCTTCCGAAAGTGTCTGCTCAAGCGCCCCGAGAAGAAAGTACCCGACCGGGTTGGCCGGTTCACTATCGATGATTCTCTGCGACCGGGTTACGGCATCGTCGAATCGATTGGTCGAAACCGCCACGGAGATTTCATGGACGGATGAATCTTTCAGGCGGGTCTGAGATAATACCTGGTGATAAGAAATAAAGACAAAAAATATTATAAATAAAAATAAATATGCTTTTTTACCAATCATAATAACCTTTTACACACTTCCAAGATAAAGAATTTGGAAAATGATTGGCAACTTATTTTTATTTATTAAATGGAATCCAGATAAGGTACCAGAACCGACAGATCGATATTCTTGTTTTCGGTGACGGCAATCGATATCGTGTCATTTCTTATCCAGTAAATAACCTGGCAATCCCGGCAGATATGTTTGAAATATACCAATCCGGAACCTGTAACCTTCTCGAAGTCGGGAAGATTGACATCGCCCGCTTTCCCGATAAAGAGCGAAATATAATCATCGCCCGTCAGGTACTTCAGGTGGACGAACCGATGACCCGACAGATCCTTGAATCCGGCCCCGACCAGGCTGAAACCGGAGAATCCGCCGTTGAAATTATAATGCATGTCATTGGCGAGATAGTTCCGGGCCGAGACAACATCGGCTATCGACAATGCCGAGGCATTGATAATTCCGGCGGAACTGTCCATATGTATTTTTTCAAGAGGATATACATTGACTTTGTGCCGATAGTATTTGGCCCCGGAGAAAGCCGCGACAACGCAAAACACGAGCGCCACGGCCGCGGCGGCAAGAACCAGCCCGAAGCGGAAATGACCGCCCGGCGCCCGGCGCGGGTGCCGGTGGGATACTTCGATGGATCTTAATATACTTGATTTTAACCGGTCGGATTTTGATTTTGCAGAAGCCTTTTCCGAGACAAACGCCTTGAACATCTCCTCGAATTGATAACGAGACATGCAATCCTTGCATTTATGCAGATGTTCTTCGACTCTCTTTACATCGTAGTCACTGGCTTCTTTATCAATTACTTCATAGAGCAACCTGAGCGCTTCTTCACATGTCATTTAGCTGCTTCCTTAACAAAACCATTTTTCACCGCATACTCCCATAATGACTTTTGAAGGAGTTTCCGCCCCCGGTGTAAACGGGATTTAACTGTGCCAATGTTAAGGTTAACGATATCAGCGATCTCCTGATAACTAAATCCTTCAAGGAAGGAAAGCACCACAACCAGTCGAAAGTCTTCCGGAAGCTCTTCAATCGCCTTCTTAACATCATCGTCAAATACCTTGTTGAAAAAATGCTTCTCGGGATCATCGGAAGGACCCAGCGCGGACAATTGACCGAAAAGGAAATCATCATCAACATCTTCGAGGTCAATCGTCTGTGGCGTCCATGCTTTGGCGCGGTAGTTGTTGATAAAGATATTGGTCATTATCTTGAACAACCACGCCCGGCAGTTAGAACCTTCCTGGAACTTATCCCAGAAACGCCACGCTTTGAGGAAAGTCTCCTGAACAAGATCGTCGGCATCACCCTCGTTCTTTGTCATCCGCAAGGCGGTTCTAAAGAGCGATTCGATATGAACCAACGCCTCTTTTTCGAATCTTTCCTTGTTTCTTGCTTCTTCTGATTGCCGGCTGCTCATTAATAATCCTTAAACCTTCGCAGGGCCGGACAATCGTTACACTCAAGTTGTATAACATTTCCGGCACCACTCTTGTTCCCCTTTTGGGAATTCAAATTAATTAATCCTATGTCCTGCATCATTATTAAATACATGATTCTACAGTTTATACGCTTATTTTTTCAAACCGGCTAATCCCTCAATTCTAATCTACATAAACAAATGGGATTTTGCAATTAAAAAGACCTGTAAGCTAATCTTACCTATTGCTATTCTGTGACTTACAAAGCAAACATGTGAATATTTGAACCAATTTTAGTAGAGAAATTTTTTTGTAATGATAATTATTATTATATAATTTTGAATATTGTTGCTTTTTCTCTGGTTAAATTGAAGCCCGAAAATTATACTTAACTTATTGACATAAAATACCGAAGTATAGAATGATATGAATAAAACGGGTATATTTCAGATATTAATCGTCCTGCTTTTGCTGGTGCCCAATATGGGATGCGACGGCGGTGTCACCGATGGTGCCACTTCCAGTAAATATTTCCTCAGCGGCGGGCTGATTAAAAATCTCGACCTCGATTCGGCCCAGACTATTATTTACATGGAAAAGGACGATAGTCTCTACTCCAAGGCAATTCTCTCTATAGGTACCGACACGCTCGATTATGACAGCCTTGGTGAAATATATGCATTTGAAAAGTTGGCTTCAGTACTTCCCGCAGGGACTTATACTCTCAGGGCCAAGGATCTCCCCTGGCTGAACGAGGCAATACAATTCACCATTCCCGGTAATTTCCAGATAACCTCCATCCAACTTCCCGATGACCGCATCAACAACGGCGGTGATCCGGTTCCGATTATATGGAGCCTGGCGCTTGGCGGAGACGGGTACTTTTTCAGTGTCGTTCTCAAGGATTCGGCTTATACAACGGCCGGATATTCCGATTTTGTCACTACCGGGACCGCTTCGGTTACAATTCCCCGGGACGCCTTTCAGCTATACAGCGCCCTTGATACCGGATGGTACTATGTTTATGTGTGCAGTTATTCCGGCTCACCGTCCAATGATTACCTGCTTCCCACGGTCATTCCGGACGGCCTGAACAACAATATTTCGAAATTACGCCTGACCGGACGTTTCGGGGCCATTGTTGTCACCCCCCATGACTCGATTCATGTCGCCCTCGAGTAAGCTCTCGTTTATTCATTTTTAATCTTTGCATCTCCATTAAGAATTGCGATATTGTTCTGCAAATGAATTCCGATGCCAGAAAAGATTTGATCGACATCCTCTCGCGACTGGGAACCGAGCAGGTCAATCCCGACACGGTTGAAATCGATACCCTGCCGCCGCTCGAGATTGTCCGTAAAATCAACAATGAAGATAAAAAAGTGGCCCAGGTGGTGGAGAAGACGCTTCCGCAGATTGCCGTTGCCGCCGAGACGGCCGCGGCAGCTCTTAAGAACGGCGGGCGAATCATATATATCGGCGCCGGCACATCGGGGCGGCTGGGCGTGCTCGATGCCGCCGAATGTCCGCCCACTTTCGGCACCGATCCCTCGCAGGTGGTCGGCCTTATCTCCGGCGGTTATGACACGCTCCTTCTTTCCATAGAAGGCGCCGAGGATCATACCGACTGGGCGGTGGAGGATCTCGACCGTATCAGGCTGGATAAGTCTGATTTTGTGATCGGCATTGCCGCTTCTGTCAGAACCCCGTACACTCTTGCCGGAGTGGAGTATGCCATATCCCAAGGATGCCGCACCGCTCTGATTGTTTGCAATAAAACCGATATTTTGAAGATAAAGCCGGATATCTTAATTGAGCTTCCGGTGGGTGCCGAAGCCATTACCGGATCGACGCGGATGAAATCCGGAACTGCCCAAAAGATGACGCTCAACATGATCACCACCGCCGCCATGATCCTGCTTGGCAAGACTTATGGCAACCTTATGGTCGATCTCAAGGCCCGGTCGGAAAAGCTCGAATCCCGCTCCCGCAAGATTTTGATGGATTTTCTGGGAATCGATTATGACGAGGCGGACCGGCTGCTCAAAGAAGCCGGTGACTCGGTCAAAACGGCCATCGTGATGAAAAAATTATCTGTCTCGCGTGATGAAGCGGAAGAGAAACTTATTGAAGCGGATGGGTTTCTGAAAAGGATTTTTTAAACGGTTTCGGGCATTATCGGCTCAATCACCCCTCTCATTTCTTACGTTATACAAATAAATCAAAAGGAGACATTATGGCTGGAGCAAAGATCATTCATGTTTCTCTATATGCGCTTGCTGTATTAATACTTTCATGGAGTTCAGGAATGGCACTGCAGGATGAAGATTCGACCCGGATCAGGACCTACGAGAAGGTCAAAACGCTGATTGAAGATCAGAATTTTTTCGGGGCGGTGACTTATGTTCAGTCGCTCGGCAAACCGGAAGAAGTCGCCAAGGTTTACGAAAAGCTGGTCCTCGATTTTTACTGGAAGGCAAAATCGATTCCCGATGTTGTCTCTATCGCCCGCGCCGGACTTCAGTACTGCCTGACAGAAGCGGAACGGATAAAGCAGGAAAACCCTGAGGAAGCGGCCGCACTCAAAGAGTCCGCCAAAAAGATGTCATACAACCTGGCCTCATTCACCTGGCCCGGCTGGGATGAAAAGGGATATGTTATCACGCATCAGGATATTCTGGTCGGGCTGGATGCCGCCCGGTTGAATGTGCGGCTGGTGCACGAGCTTAATAATGGTGATGAGGCGATATCAATCGCTTATTGGGGTCTGGGGGCGCAACTGATCGCAACCCAACAATATGACCAGGCGCTGGATGCTTTCGACAAATCAAGAAAGTATGCCATCAGCGCCGGCAACCGGCTCAATGAACTTCTGGCGGAGGGATTTATCGGGGTGACCATGATCATATCGGGCGATGAGAAAGGGCGCGACAAACTGGGCGAGGCGGTCAAGAAACTGAATGAAGTCGGTTCCGAAGATGCGCTTTTTTTCGTGGGGCAATTCAATACCGCGCTTAATGTCTTTATCAAGTAACGGCGTGATCAGATCATGAAAGATATCGGCTTATGCTGGCGCCTGCGAATCATCTGATCGATCAGGGCAATCACGACCAGCACCAGCGCCACGGTAAGAATCAGTGAGATATCGATGTCCAGCCCGGCCAGGTAACTTTTATATGTGGAAATAAATGACGGCTCCGTCATGTTTGATGGAGCCAGCGCCAGTACCATTTGCTTAACTGCGGATGTCCCCATAAAATATATCGAAACCGCAATACCGAAAATAAACAGGGCGGCATACGACAGCCAGACAGTCGCCTTTGGAAATATCGTGACCGGTTTTTCGGGCCCTATGCCGGCCATTACTGATGCTGTAAAATTCGGCGACAGCGCCGGGATTCGATCGATTTTCAACTCCGCGGCAATTGCTCTATATTGGTCGAGTCTCAGCCGACAGTCAGGGCAGATTTCCAGATGAGCCGCACATTCCTTCCGGCGGCCGGGTAAATCGCCGTCGAGATATCCCTGGATTTCATCATCAGTCAAATGTTTCACGGCCGAAACTCCTCCTCTGTATATTTGGCTGTCAGCCTCTCTCTTAATAACTTTCTCGCCCGAAAAAGATAATTCTTGACGGTCCCTTCGGGTATCGACATCACATCGCCGATTTCGGCATAACTGAGTTCATCGAGATGATACAAAGTTACGATTGTTCGGAACTGCACCGAAAGATGATTTATTTCCTCCTGCAACAGACTCGATAAGTTCGCCTCCATCAGCTTTTTCTCCGGTGTCGCTGACTCATCGGTGATCTCCGCAATCGCCTCATCGAATTCCTCATCAATTACCGGCACTCTGTTCTTATTAAGATAATCAATACATCTGTTATATGCAATTCTGGCAATCCAGGTCGAAAGTTTCGAGTCCAGTCTAAATCCGACCAGATTCTGGTAAACTTTCATAAAAATATCCTGACAAACATCTTCCCGGTCCCCCGGATTGGATACCATCCTGTAAACAATGTGATTTACCAGCCTTTGGTGGTCATTTATCACTCTTTCAAAGGCTCGATTGTCACCGGACAGTATCCTCTGGATTATTGCTGCCGTGTCTTCCACATTATCTTCCTGATTAATAAGACCGGATTTCTGGAAAAATGTTACTTAATCCGCCGGTTTTTACTGCAACATAATAATAATAATCCGGTCTAATTTGATGAACAAGAAAGAAAATATTTAACCCGGAGGTTTAACGAAGATGACACCACTCGAAAGATTAGCTGATGTTGCGCCGGTATTTGTCATTTTTCCGGTCATGTATATGATGTTAAGAGTGATTCTGGATCATTATACGCGGAAAAGACTGATTGAGAAAGGCCTTGTGGGCGAGGAAGTTAAGAAGTTTTTCCAGGACGGGGCCGACCGCTTTCTGCCCTCTTCACTCAAATGGGGTATTGTCCTTACCTTCCTGGGCATTGCCATGGTTCTTATGCGCCTGGCGTCCGACTATATACCGGCCGAAACCGCCATCGGAATAATGCTGGTAGCCGCCGGTCTGGGTTTACTGGTATATTATTTTTCCTGGCCGAGAAGAGAATTAAAGAAATCCAAGCAAAAATGCATGACAAAAGAATAGAATAACAAATAGCTGTTAATCCCGAAAAAGGCCCTGAATCTTCATAAAGATTCAGGGCTTTTCTTGTACCACGGAAGTCTTTCAATCATTCTAAGCTGTTAATTTTTAAAGATTTTGGACGATAAAAAGAGCATTCGGGACAATTTTGACCCGGCTGAAATATATAGATATTGGCCGAATTATATGGATATGGAATCAAAAAAACTCGACATATTCAGCGATTTTTTCCCTGACACCATTGAGATTTTGGATAACATTTCCGAACTTATTACTATTCAAGATCTTAATATGCGCATTGTCTGGGCCAATAAGGCGTCCGGACAATCAGTCACCACCGAAAGATCCGACCTGATCGGCCGCAAATGTTATGAAATCTGGCATCAACGTGATATCCCCTGCGCCGGCTGTCCGGTAGTAGAAGCGCTAAAATCGGGCCGACCTTCAAAAAGTGAAATCAAGACTCCGGACGGGAGATACTGGAATATTCGCAGCTACCCGATTCGCGGCAAAGACACATCGATAATCGGCGCCCTGGAACTGACCCAGGATATCACCAGCCAGAAGAAAGCCGAACAGGCTTTAATTGAAAGCGAAAAGAGCTATCGCCATCTTTACGAATCATCCATGATTGGCTGGTGGCGAACCAGTATTAAAGAGGGAATATTTCTAAAGGCCAATTTGGCCGCCGTTAATGCGCTTGGCTTTGAAAGCGAATCGGACCTGATAGGCAAATATAGATCAACCGATTTTTATCCTGCTGAAGAAAGACAGCAGTTGCTCAAAATGCTTAAAGAAGACGGTCAGGTTGATCGTTATGAGGCGCATCTTACGCTTCGTGATGGATTGAAAAGAACGGTGCTTCTATCGGCCCGAGCCTATCCTGAAAAAGGTTTTGTCGAAGGCAGTGTCATAAATATCACCGATCACAAAGAGACGCTTGAGGCTCTCAACAGGGCCATCAATAATTATTCCAACCTTTATGAAAACCTGCGTGACGGCGCCGCCACGGTCAATATGGATGGCCGAATAGTTGAGTGCAATCCGGCCTTTAGAAAAATGCTCGGTTATTCCAAAGAGGAAATTTCCAATCTTTCATACAATGATATCACTCCGCCCAAGTGGCATGCGGCAGAGGCCGGCATAATCAACAAACAGGTCCTGACCAATGGCTATTCGGAAAATTACGAAAAGGAATACCGGCGAAAAGACGGGACCATATTTCCGGTCGAGCTGCGAACGTACCTGTTAAAGGATGCTTCCGGAAAACCGACCGGTATGTGGGCCTTCGTACGGGACATTACCGAGCTCAAACGAGCCGAAGAACTCCTGAAAAGGTCCGAGCGTCGGTATCGGAGTCTGGTGGAAACTATCACCGAGGGCATGGCAATTGTCGATTTCGATGAGAATATTCTTTTTGCCAATTCCGCCGCCTGTAAGATATTCGGATATACTCTCGAGGAATTGATCGGCATCAACCTCAGGCAGATAATTTTGCCGGAGGATTTCAACAAGATTCTTGCGGAGACCGGAAAAAGAAAAAATGGCATTACCAGTAAATATGAATTTTCCATCCGGCGCAGGGACAATCAGATACGACACCTCTATATTTCGGTGACTCCATACCAGGATACCTATGGAAATGTTGAAGGGGCAATCGGCCTGTTTTCGGATGTTACCGAGCGTAAAATAGAAAAAGAGGAAAGGCAAAAACTCAAGGATCAGTTGGAACGGGCCCAGCGAATGGAGTCACTCGCTATTCTGGCCGGTGGCGTGGCGCATGATTTGAATAATATTCTGGGGCCGCTGGTCGCCTACCCCGAGATGATCCTGATGAAATTACCGCCCGATTCTCCGGCCCGAAAACAGATTGCGATGCTCGGCAAATCGGCCCGTGAAGCGGCCGATGTTATACAGGATTTGCTCACCCTGGCGCGCCGCGGCCGCTATGAAATGAAACCTACCGATATTAACGAAGTCATCGAATCATATCTGGAATCCGCCAATCTGGCCGAACTGAAATCCCGGAATCCCAATATCCTTCTGGAAACTGCGCTCGATAGAGATATCGGATGCATTTCGGGATCGACGCCCCACCTTCTTAAAGTAATCATGAACCTGGTCATAAACGCTTTTGATGCCATGACCTCAGGCGGGAAACTGACCATCAAAACCGGTCAGGCCAGGCTGGACAAGCTGTACGGCGGTCTCTCCACTATCGAAAAGGGTGATTATATCATTGTCCGGGTCCGCGATACCGGTATCGGAATCGAAGAGAAAAATCTCAAATATATTTTCGAGCCTTATTACTCCAAGAAAGAAATGGGCAGCAGCGGCAGCGGTCTTGGATTATCGGTCGTCTACGGAATCGTCAAGGATCACCGGGGTTATTATGACGTCAATTCAACGGTCGGAGTGGGAACCGAGTTTATTCTGTATTTCCCCCTTTGCACCACCCAAGTCGAGAGGCACCATGACGCCCAGGATACTATCGGCGGGACCGAAACGATCCTGGTAATCGATGATGTCGCGGAACAGCGCGAAATCGCCCGGGAATTGCTTTCGTCACTGGGGTACGCCGTGACCACCGTCAATAACGGCCGCGAAGCGATCAAGTATCTGAGTAAACACAGTGTCGATATTATTATACTCGACATGATCATGGAGAAGGATTTTGACGGCCTTGATACTTATGGTAGTATCCTTAAATATCACCCTTCGCAGAAGGCTGTTATCGTCAGCGGCTTCTCGGCCACCGAACGGGTCAGCCAGACTATGGAACTTGGGGCCGGACAATATATCAAAAAGCCCTATACGTTAAAACAACTTGGTCTGGCCATAAGAAAAGAGCTGGATAAAAATAAAATCCCGTCTCATGCATAATTGCCGGATTTGCTTAGCTTCTCCCCTGCAACATAACTTAATAAGATGCTTTTCGACTGACTGTTCATAAAAACAAAAATTCTCTAATTACTTGACGAAAATCGGTCAAAATGTTAATCTAAGGAGGTAGTCTGCCATATTTCCAGGTGCGAAGGGAGTCAAAAATGAATCATTTCTATTTTCCGGGTCGTTTTACGCCCAAATTCGGATCTATATCTTTCCTGATTTTATTGATGCTTATCTGCCTGACCGCTGCCGCGCAGGATAACTCACTGTCGGAGCCGGTGTACCAAATGCCCCCCGATGAAATTGCGGCCCTGATTGATGCCCCCCCCACACCCCGAATATCGATTGGCCCGGACGGGGAATGGATGGCAATTCTGGATCGGCCGGGATACCCTTCGATCGAGGAGTTGGCACTGCCGGAATTACGCCTGGCCGGTCTTCGCATCGACCCGAAGGTAAGCGGGCCAAGCCGGATTTCTTACTACACCGGGATTACTTTCAAAAAAATAGCCAGTCTTGATGATAAAGAATTGGCCGGTCTGCCGGAAAAAGCTCGTATCGGTAATTTTTCGTGGTCGCCCGACGGCCAAAAAATAGCCTTTACGAATACCTCACCGGAGGGCATCGAGTTATGGGTCGCCGACATAGATAAAGCAATAGCTATGCGGCTCGGGCAATTTTATCTCAATGATATCTACGGCAGTCCCTACTACTGGCATCCTGACAGCAGAACTCTTATATGCAAAATTATACCCCCCGACCGGGGTGACGCTCCGGAAGCATCCCCGGTACCTTCCGGCCCGGTCATTCGGCAAAACGACGGTGAAATCGCGCCCGCTGTGACCTATGCCGACCTTCTCATGAACAGTCATGATGAGGCTCTTCTCGAATATTTTCTACAATGCCAGCTCACCATAATTTCACTGGATGGCGAAATGCGGAACATCGGCCGATCCGGAATGATTGCCGGGGCGGAACCGTCGCCTGACGGTCAGTACATTCTGGTGGAAACTATTCACCGCCCGTTTTCCTATACGGTGCCGATTTCACGTTTTCCCCGGCTGGTGGAGGTTTGGAATCTGGAAGGCACGGTTGTCCGCAAAGTCGTCGATCAGCCGCTGGCCGAAAATATTCCAACGGTCAGCGATGCTGTCCGGACCGGGCCAAGGGATATCAATTGGCGCAGCGATGAGGCAGCCATGCTTTATTGGGCCGAGGCTCTCGATAACGGCGACCCGCGTCTGGAAGCGGAGGTAAGGGACCAGATATACACACTGGTGGCACCCTTTAAAGGGAATCCGATTCCGCTTTTTGCCCTCAATTTCAGATATAATTTCATAATCTGGAGCAGTGACGACCTGGCCATTATTTATGAAAAATGGTGGAAAACGCGAAATATAAAAGCCTGGGCCTTCGCGCCCGGTTCCATGAGAGTCGATCCGGAGCTTATTTTCGATTATTCCCGTGAGGATCGCTACCATCACCCCGGAACACCCATGACCCATAACAATGAGGCCGGTAAAGAAGTGCTCCTCCTGAGCAAAGACGGCAAAAGCATGTTCCTGACCGGCGAAGGCGGCTCGCCCGAGGGAGACCGGCCTTTTTTGGATAAATTGAATCTGGTGACCAAAGAAAAGACGCGGCTGTGGCAGTCGGAGGCCCCGTACTATGAAACGGTCCTGGACCTGCCCGATCCCGGTGATTCGAAAATTTTGACCATGCGGGAATCGATTACGGAACCGCCCAATGCTTTCGTGCGTGATCTCGATAATGCGAAACTCGAGCAAATAACCTTCTTCCCGAACCCGACACCGCAATTGATGGAGATTCAAAAGGAGCAGATTCGGTATGCGCGCGAGGACGGGCTTTCCCTGACCGCCACGTTATATCTTCCGGCCGGATACACGCCGGAGAGCGGTCCCCTGCCGATGCTCATGTGGGCGTACCCGACAGAATTCAAAAGCGCCGATGCCGCCGGGCAGGTGACCGATTCACCCTATCGTTTTATTCGCGTCGGCTGGTGGTCGCCCATCCTCTGGGTGACCCGCGGCTATGCGATACTTGATGATGCCGGTATGCCGATCGTGGGCGAAGGCGACGAAGAACCCAATGATTCCTTCGTCGAACAACTGGTGGCCGATGCCAGGGCTGCCGTCGATGAAGTCGTCCGGCGCGGTGTCGCCGACCGTAACCGAATCGCTGTCGGCGGGCACTCCTACGGCGCCTTTATGGCCGCCAACCTGCTGGCCCATTCCGATCTGTTCCGGGCCGGTCTGGCGCGCTCCGGCGCCTATAACCGCACGCTGACACCGTTCGGTTTTCAGAATGAGGACCGGACCTTATGGGAATCGCCCGAGACTTATTATGAAATGTCGCCGTTCATGCATGTGGACAGTATCAATGAGCCGATCCTGCTTGTTCACGGCGAACTCGACAACAATTCCGGAACGTACCCGATGCAAAGTGAGCGTTTCTATAATGCACTCAAGGGCTACGGCGCGACGGTGCGGCTGGTGATGCTTCCTTACGAAAGTCACAGCTATCGTGCGAGGGAGTCTATCATGCACGTTCTCTGGGAGTCCGACCGCTGGCTGGAGAAGTACGTCAAGAACGCCCCACCGAGGGAAGTAGACAATCTATCAAGGCAGTCTACGGATAATTGAAATTGCTATTTTCTTATTTGTGGGAGGTTTTGTATATCTAACCAAGATGTGTCTTGAATCCCTTTTTTTATGAAAACTATTTTGTGGGAAGAAACAAAATCGTCCCATCGATTCGCGAAGTAAGGCCGTGCCTTATCTTCAATGTCTTTCGGCTTCGGGTGGATAACTACAAGTCTATTTTGACGAGATGAACGCATCCATTCTATCAAACGATTGTTTATTCCTTTATCGCCAAAACTGTACCCGGAGACTATTATATTTACAGCTGTCTTTAACACATTATGAAAAATGCAATACAATTCTGAATAGATCCACCTAGAGTACTCTAGCATTTTATTAAATCGGCCTATTAATATTAGGGGTCGATAATCACACACTATATCCATTAACAAATAGGGGTCTCTGCCGGAAATTAAGCAAGCATTGTCGTCATAAATTGATCCCATATTCGGGCGACAAAGAAACCAATTTATTGATCCATGTAGCTTAAAAAGGTTTATCTTAAAATCATCACCATCATACAGATTTGGATTCCAATATCTAACATCATTAGTCCTTTCGCTGAATCCATCAATATAAGAAATGCCACTCTTATCTAAAAATGCCTCTATCATTAAATCATGATTTAATGTAAATATATCAATCTTACTTATATCGGTATCCCGATATGCTCCGGCGAGGCAATTTAAATGATTTACCTCATTCTTATGTCGTTTCAATAAATGCCAGACAATGTCTGCAATATAATTTGTAGTCTCTTTTGCCAGATTGCCTAAATTCATATTAATTTGAGCATCTCCAGGTTTCTCATTAAGAATGGGCTTTATTAACCGATTAATTCTGTCATATAATGCTGCTATTGCAGGATTATCATACTCTTTGGATTTGGAATCTCTAATTTGACTTGCCATATAATATAAGTCTTCATAGTTGGCTTCATACTGATTTTGATTTGAATAATAATTTTCTACTTCAATCTTTAATAATTTAAGTAGCTTAATGTATTGTGATACATTCTCCTCAGTATGAGTCGTAATACATTTCCCACTCATGACTTCTTTTGTGATTTCAATGGTCGAAGACACGCCCAGTGGCGTAGAAATCCCGGCTCCAAATAAAAATGCTATTCTCATAATAGTTATATAATTTATGGATATTCGATTAGCAAGTCTTATTTTATAAAAGAATGTTCAAACTAATTGAGCTGGCTATGGTCGCAATTTCAGCATCATGCAATCGGCCGAGTCGGGACATAGGCTGGTGAATTCGGTCGTGTTCGCGATCGGCTCCGGCACCGCCGCTCGCTCGATATAATCAAAGCCCATCTTCTCGAAAAACTTCGCCGCCGTGGTGGTCAGAAGATACACTGCGGACAAGCCTTCAGCCCTGGCATGGTCAAGCAATTGCTGCGTGATTATCTTACCATATCCCCCGCCGCGGAATTTATCCAGTGTCACCAACGACCGCAGCAGACCGTACCGCCCGTAAATTTCCATCCCGCCGATTCCGACCAGTTCCGAACCGTGATAAGCCATGAAGAGACAGCCGATTTTGTCGTCAATATCCTGCCCGGGCAGGCCGTTTTGTTCAAGCAGCGCCCGAATCAACTGAATATCACCCTCTGCTGCCGGGGTCAGACTAATTGGTTCTTTATTCATAATGGAAGATTAGAAAATATAACCTATTTTATCAACAGCATTTTTCGCGTCTCGATATATTCGCCGGCTTCCATGCGATAGAAATAAATGCCGCTGGCCACATTGTTGCCGGCATAATTGGCCCCGTCCCATATTACACGGTGAGTCCCGGCGCCGCGGGCCTCATCGACCAGTGTTATTACCTTCCGGCCAAGAATATTAAATATGCTCAGATTGACATGAGCCCGCGCCGGAAGACTGTATTCGATAGTCGTGGCCGGATTGAAGGGATTGGGGTAATTCTGCAACAGCAAGAACCTGTCCGGAAGCGTTACATTGTTTTCTGCGACCGATGTATAGAGATGCGTTTTGCCGCATAGGCTGACCGTGTGAATGACTTTATTGGTTACTGAATCCACCACATACAGGTACTCATTATACTCTCCCTCCCGGTACGGTGTAAAACTGATCGAAATCCGCGCCTGGTCAAACTCAATAAAGCGAAGCACGGGGCTCGACACCTGAAAGGCGCCGGGGTCGGAGGCTTCGACGGCCAGAAACGTCGGGCCATCGGCATAAGTTTTGACCGTAATCGGCTGGTCAATAGTGCTCCCGATTTCGACCGTCGGAAACTGCAGGGTATCGACCGGGCCCATCGGATTCAAAAATTGCCCGGTAAAGATTAACTTCTGTCCATCCTTGAGGCGGGACATATCGTCCGTCTGTTCCAGACCGGGCCAGAAGAAATACAGAATATCCAGCGAGTCGGGGTTATCGAGAAGTGAGACGGTGGTATAATCGTATCCGCCGCTGTTGACCGGGTTCTCCCCGGAGTAGTCGGAATTGAAAATCACCAGCCATTCCCAACCCCCCTTGTCCTCGACCAGTCCGGGACTCCAGGTGGAATCATAAACATCCGAAAGATAGTACTCCACAAAAGCGGCATTAAGCTGGCGGTCGTTGTCGATATCCCAGACGGTGAACGGGACATCATAATAGCCGGCATACGAGTACGCCGACTCCGGCCCTTTATCATACCGATAGGCCTTTTGCTTCACGATATTCGAGAAACGCACCTCGACCGAATGAAACGAATCGGGGACGATGTTAAAATCAAGCGCACTTCCGAAAAATTCCGAGGCATAGTCGGCCCCGCCATAGTAGAAATTCCCGCCCCAGCTGTACGATGACAGCCACCGCTCTTTCAGCGGATAAAAAGCCACCCGATCCAGGCCCGAATTCTCGATAATAATCTGCGCCGAATCGGCGGCAACATAATTTATCGTATCCATGACCGAGTCGATGGCGATGTTCGAGTCGAGCAGATGCCTGAGGACCGAGAGCGAGAAGAAATTATCGCGCTCGGCATAGGCGGCCAGCTTGAAGACAACCTGCTGGCTGTCGCCCGGATTGAAAGTAAACGGCCCGAAGCCGACCATGATTCGTTTGTCACCCTGTTCATCGTCGATATAACCCCGCCGTGAGAGCGGATCGCCGCAGGCAAAATATGTCACGGTATCGCCGGTGAACGGGTTCACCAGCGGAACACCGTTAAAGCCGTCCCACCCGCGGGCATAAAGCAACAGCTCCTCCGGTGTATCCGGCTCGGTGCCGTTCATGTAGCTTATAAAAGACGACATTCCGATATTTTTATAATCGGGCATCGACACACCGTCAAATTGGGCGGTATCCCCCGGTGATTCGACCACCGGCCCGGCGATGACTTTTCCCCCCCAGGCGGCCGGGATAGTGTCATAGACATAACTGTACATATCGCCGTTGAACCCGAAGAAAATATCATGCACCGTATCGCAGCCGATCAAATCATCATTGGCCCCGCCTATATCGGGATCGGCCCATAAATTTATGTAAAAGCTGTCGATGATATTCGGCCCCCGGTTATAAAATTTGTACTTGAGATAAAGGAAGTTTTCCTCCTCGGGCGTATCGTAACCCCATACCGTCTGCTGCACCTCGATACCCAGCGGTTCCGTGCCGCCCCCGTAATAATTATCATGCAGTCCCGGATCGGCATCATTGAAAACCGTCCAGAGAGTCTGGGCCCCGATCAGAAGCGGGTTACCTTCGGTATCGACCGGAGCGCCCAATGAATCCGGCCAGTTGTCATAATCATATTCACCCGGAGCGGAGTTTCCGTCGATTTTGTACACCTTGAATGATTCCTGAAACGGCAGGCAGCTTCCTTCCTCCATCGGACCCGGCACAAACTCCGGGTTGTCGTACATCGCCACGGCGGTTCTGATTTGCCCGTCAACTTTTCCGGCAAGGACCAGGCCCGCCGCATAGACCACGGTTTTGTCGAGAACACCGCTGCTGATTTCGCTGGTATCACCGGCAAACGGATAATAGAAACCTTCGGCCCGCCCGAATAACAGTGTCTGATCCATGGCCAGCGAACCAGAATTGGTAACAAACATCAGCAGATTATTGACATCGTAAAATGTCCGCAGGTCATAATTCTCATATCCGGCGGCGGAACTGATCCGCGGTGTGTACCGCGGCGGAAGCGCCGAAACCAGGCTCGCCGTACATACAATCAACAGTATAGCAACAGCAAGATTGCGCAAGGGTCCGTGCATATATGATTCCTTCCGCCTCGTCATCATTTAATCAGCACCATCTTTCTCGCCAGATTGTATTCCCCGGCCTTTATGCCGTACAGATATATCCCTGATGGCAGAGAATTTCCTTCATCATCTTGACCATTCCAGTCAATCGCATGACTGCCGGCCGGGATTGTTTCATCCAGCAGCGTCTTTACCTTTCGACCCAGAATATCATAAATACTGATTGTCACATGCCCCTTTGCCGGCAGCGCAAACTCGATCCGCGTATCGGGATTGAAGGGGTTGGGATAATTCTGTCCGAGCCGGAATTCTCCGGGCCGTCCGTTTTGCCCGTCATTGACCGTCACCGGTGATTCGACATATTGACCGATACCGTTCAGGCGGCGATTATATCTCCAGACCGGCGCCAGAGAATTTGCCGAATCGTATGACATGCCGACGAAATCCATAAAAATCAATGAACTGTCGGCGGCGGGCATCACCAGGTCGATATAACCGTTTTTGTCGATATCTCCAAGCGTCGGGATAAATCGGAAGCTGCTCCCCGAACTCAAAGGTATTTCGGGGGCGGTAATAATCGGGAATCCGCCGATTAAATCGCCCGACAGATCCCAGGCGTAAATACGCTGCACGCGGTACGTGAAAAACAAATCATCATTGGTACAGGCAATGATATCCGCCCGGCCGTCATTGTTGACATCACTCAGGACAAGCATGTTGATTCGGCCGGGACGGGGAATTATCGTAAAAAATCCATCGGGATTACCCGGTACAAAAGCGGAACCATCCAGGTTCCAGGCATGTACATAACTGTAACTGACATCGAAATCGGCGCAAAAGTACTCCGGCGCACCGTCTCCGTCAATATCCCCGAATATGGGAACCGTCGGAACAATAAAATCATCGATACCCATCGGATGCGGCCAGCCCGGTTTGAGGACAAGATTTTCGTCATAGGCATACAACCAGTATCCGGTTTCGGTGTAAAAGCCCGACGCGATCAGTTCCGGGCGATCGTCATTATCTATATCGTAAGCGGTCAATCCCCTGCAATAGAAGCGCTTCCCATTCAACATAGGCGCGGTATTCGCCACAACATTCCCGTCAAGATCCAGTTGTCTGATCATACCGGTTGTATTGAGGTATTGATAAAGCTCATCCTGCCCGTCATCATTCATATCCATCGGCAGATGCATCGATACTCCGCTGAATATCTGCGTCAATCCCGATTCGGCATCAAACATATAAGTGACCGCCCCGAACCGGTCCACGATGACCAGATGAATTTCATCGCGGCCGTCGCCGTCGATGTCTTTTAGAAAAAGCGTCGTAAAATCATATTCCATCCCGGAATAGTCTTCAATATTCGGCGGGGAATTCAAGGGATATTCAAAATCGGCGCCGCCGGACCGAAAACCGTACAGTCGGGCGGGATCGGCGCCGACAACGACAAAATCTTCGATATTATCATTATCAAGGCGGCCGACTGCGGGCGGCACTATAAAATTATTGGCGATATTTACGGCCGGGCTGGTGTTATCCGGGGTGCCGTCGGGTTCGAATATTTTTACGCCCTCGGTTGTCCCCAGGATAATTTCGTTTATGTCGTCATTATCAATATCACCATAATTGGCCAGCAGTGCAACATCTGCGTCAATTTTTAATTTCCAGGCATTTTCCGAAGAAAAAATCGAACGAATGTTTACATGTAGTTCGGTCTGCATCTCAAGTTTGGTGGTGGAATAAACCGACAGGCGCAGGGTGTACTGACCCTCCGGAAGCGACTCCACCAGCCAGCCGGCAATAACATCGCCCGAAGCGGGCGCCGTTACAGTAACAATTTCCGTCCAGGAGGTCGGCGAGGTTCCACTGCCATAATCCAGCACCAGATGACTGAAGTCGGTCGAATAGGCATCGGCCACTATATTGACGATATTCGACAGGGTATCGCCCTCTTCCGGATACCTGATTCGCGCCATAGCTTCATTGGCAATAAAAATGCTCCTCTTGTATTCGTTATATTCGCCGACTTTCAATTTTATGGAATAACGGCCCGAGATACCGTCGGTATCCCATACCGCCAGCGGTCCGTCGGTTACCGGATCGAAGGAACTTGAAATAGTATTGTACTCCGTTGGATTGGCGCCGGCTCCGTATTCCAGAGAGTAAGAAACAAAATCGTCTCCATCGGCGCTTCCCGTAATATCCACAGCTCCGCTGATAATTTCACCGATTTCCGGGGCATTGATATAGGCCCGCACTTTGGGAGCGATGGCCAGCGTTTGCATGAGATTGATGCGGCCATATCCGCTGTAAATATCGGGCCCGGGCAAATTCAGACCCTGACCGTAAGGATCAACTATATCATCGGCCGCCGCTTGCATGATCTCTCTCACTTTTTCGGGAATCAGACCGGACGAAACCGATCTCAGATAAGCCGCGACACCTGCGGCCATCGGGCATGACATGCTGGTGCCGGAGGCCAGATAATAATCCTCGCCGACGATATGCACCCACGGTTCGTCGTCCTGATACATATCGGTGGTGTCGGCCCGCAGCGAAAGGATAGCCAGTCCGGGGGCGACGATATCGATATGATCCCCGATGGTCGAAAAGTAGGCGACAAAATCGGAATCATTGCTGGCGCCGATGGCGATCGTTTTGTCAAAAGCCGCCGGATAGTTGTACTCTTCGGTTCCACTGTTGCCGGATGATGCACAGAGGACGACGCCCTTTTCATAGGCATAGGAGACCGCCTCTTCCAATAGATAGCTTCGGTACGGCAGCCCGAAACTCATGCTGACCACATCGGCGCCGTTATCCGCGGCATAGATCACGGCACGGGCCATCTTCGAAGTCAGCGCGGTCGGAAAAATTTTCAAAGCCATTATTTTTGTATTCGGCGACGTTCCGGCGATACCGATGCCGTTATTCTCGGTTGCCGCCACAATGCCGGCGCAATGGGTGCCGTGTCCGAAATAATCGGTCGGGTCATTATCCTCCATGTCGGCTTCAAAAAACTCATTTGACGTTGAAAAATCCCAGCCAAAAATATCATCGATATAACCGTTGTTGTCGTCGTCGATACCGTTATCGGGAATTTCTCTCGGATTGTTCCACATCTTCCCTTCCAGATCGGGATGATCGGTATCCACTCCGGTATCGATAATCGCAACAACCGTGGTCACCGTATTGTCGGGCGGGTTGACAATGACATCAGCCGCCTTGATATCGGCTTCAGGCTTGCCAAAGACAATGACCATTTTATCGTTTTCATAACCGGGATTGCGGATAATTAAGTAATGCCCCTGGCCATAGTTGTGTAAACCCCACTGATGCGACAAATAGGTGTCGTTGGTAATGGCATGAAGCTCGGCCTCATAATCGGGCTCGGCATATTCCACACCGGGCAGAGCGGCATACTCGGCCGCGGCTGTTTCGGCGCTGACACCGGGCGGGACGGTCAGAAGGAAGACATTGTCGAAACGCCGTTCGCCGGAAGCCACGGCCACTTTTTTCAACAGCGGTTTTATATCCTTAATCCGTAAGCGCCGGTTGATTTCATCGATAGCCGCCAATCCTGACACCGCAGCGCCGCTTTTGCCGGTCGAGAAATTCAGGCCCGAATTCGGGGAAAATTTCACAATTACTCGACTGGGAGAATCGGGATTATTTTTTGGTGAGGTAATTCCCTGCATTGCCTGCGGGGCGGGGACAATCGCGAATATCACAAGCAGCAGGGTTAGTGCAGATATTGCTTTCATGGCCTTTTCTATACACACCGCCTTCATGTTATATCGCTTCAACCGGAACAAGTCATTTGATATAATTTACGGCATGATTGTGATTCTTACAAATATATATGTCCGGGAAACAGCCCGGAAATAAATTCGGGTTAAAGGTCTTGAAAAAAAACGCCATCTTTGTTAGCTTTTAATTCAAAAATGCGACATAATCTCATATATTATTGACGAAAAAGGGAAACCGTTGTTGTATATAATTTTGCTATCATATTATCTCGCAAACCGGCCATATAAGGCCAAAAACATTTGCCCCCATTCCGGCATTTGAGGAGAAGCTTATGAAACTGACCATATTGCTGCTTATGGCTCTTTTCTGCGTCCCCATAATTCATGCGGATTCAACCGGTTCCGCCCCGCTTCCACCCGGCGACACCCCGCCGCCGACCGCCTTCGATCGTATTCAAAATGCCGGTGTCGCGGCCGATTTCGACAGCGCCGCCTATGCCATTGTTTATGATCAGACCGTTAATACCATTAATGAATCGGGAATCACTTATACGGATAGCTATATTTTGTATAAAATATTGACGGAAAAGGGATGTCTGGAACTGGCGGTGCTCACCTGGGGCTATGAGCCGCTGACCAATATGGTTGAAATAGAGGAAATAAATATCCTTCGGAACGACAGCACCATAAAAGTGGGCCTCCAGTCTTTGAAAGATCTTCCCGCGCCGCAGAGCGCTATCTACTGGTCGGACCGAATCAAAAGCATCCAGCTTCCGCGCCTTCATATCGGCGATGGTGTCGAAGTAAGAATGAAGAAGAAGGGTTTTTCCTACGCGTTGCTTGATGATCAGTCGGCCGATGAAAACGCTTCCGGTGATGAAAAATTCACACCGCCCATGCCGGGTGAATATTTCGATATTGTCCTTTTCGAATCCGCCAAACCGATTGTCGAAAAAAAATATATTCTGAAAATGCCGGCCGGCAAAAGAATACACTCCCAGGTTTATAACGGCCCGATGTACAGCCACACCGGCTACGTCAAAGACACGACCACTTATTCGTGGTGGACAAAAAATGTTCCGGCCCGGGAGCCGGAGCGTTACCGTCCCGATGAAACCGACCTGCTGACAAAAGTGGTGATCGCCACTGTCGAAAACTGGGAAGCCAAGAGTCGCTGGTTTTTTGACGTCAACGAGAGCCAATTCGAGTACAACGACGCCATCAAGGCTAAAGTCGATGAGATTCTAAGCGAAGCCGGTGTCATTAATGGTACCGGAGAGGAAAAGGCATTCGAGTTGGTCCACTGGGTGGCCCAGAATATCCGCTACAGCGGCCAGACAATGGGCAAAGGCGAAGGCTATACCCTGCATCCGGGAGCCATGATTTTCGAACAGCGCAGCGGTGTGTGCAAGGACATTGCCGGGATGCTTATTACCATGATGCGTGCCGCCGGACTGGACTCATACGGCGCCATGACCATGGCCGGAAGCAGGATCGAGGATATCCCGGCCGACCAGTTCAATCACTGCGTCGTGGCGCTTCGGATGAAGGATGGGTCATTCGTCATGTATGATCCAACCTGGGTGCCCAATGACAAAGACATCTGGAGCAAGCTCGAAACCGAGCAACACTACCTGATCGGCTCCCCGCAGGGCGAAACGCTCAGCCGCATAGCCTACAGCCCGCCCGGTGAGTCGCCCCTCAAAGTACAGAATGATGCGACGCTTCTCCCTGACGGTACGCTGGAAGGAAGTCTGCGGCTCAGCGGTGACGGCGCCGGTGATTATTATTTGCGGGGCATGCTGGTCTGGTATCCGCGTTATGATCTGGATAAGAGCATGGCCAGATTATTCAGCGCGGTCAGCGATCGCATCGAAATCATCAAGTACGATCACGGCGACCCGCACGATTTCAAAAAACCGATGTGGTGGCGAATCAATTATCGAATCCCCGATTTTGCCTTCCCCATCGACGGCGGGCTGGAATTCATCAGTCCGATGATGACCGTGGTCCAGAACAACCGGCTGCTGTACCGCGGCGGCAATTATGACTGGCCGGATGAGCGCCACGATGATGTTTTCTTTTACTTCACCCAGATGATTAACGGCACCGAGACAATTCATCTGCCGCGCGGCTACAGTGTCGCCGAGCCGAAAAGCAGCGAGGTGATCGACGAGACTTATGCCTACTTCAAAGGAACCGGCGAGATGACCGCCAAAGGACTGCAAATTTCCCAGAATATCGAAATTCGACGACGACAGATTCCACCCGACGGATATGGTGGTTTCTTAAAGGCGGTCAAGGAAGCCAAAGACTATGCCAAAACGGTCTTCCGTGCCGAGAAAGGAGGCGCCCGATGAAAACGATTAAATTGTACCTGCTGGTTATCGCGACCGTGACAATCACCTTGTCAGGCGCTCCCGTTCTTGCGCAGCAATCCATCACCGGTGAGGATGATATCGCGCAACTCCTGGCCGCCGCCGAAAAAGAATTTGATCTCACCAAATATGACGCCGTCATACTGCTGGACGAAATCTCCAATCAATGGACAAGCGACCATCGCCTGATCATCACGGTGCATCGAATTATCAGGATCGGGACCGATATCGGGGTCGAGACTTACGGCGATCACCGTATCCCGTACGATCATGATAACTGCACCTTCAAAGTTAATGCACTCAGGACATGGCGCGATAATCAATGGTGGGAAACCGGAGAAACCGGCATCGTGGAAACGCTCCCGTCTCAGCTCAGGCCGGCTTATGCTTATGCCAATATGCGGGAAATGATGCTGTTGCATAACGGAATCGAAATTCCGTGTATTCTCGAAGTATCGTACACAATCGAAGACAACAGATCATTCCGCGGCGGCACTGAAGGAATGTGGCTTTTCGCCAAAGAACATCCGGTGGTGAAGTCGCGCTTCAGCTTGGCCATGCCGAAGGATGAAGTTCGACCTGTTTATTCATCGCCCGGCGTCCCGGATCCGGAAAAAGGCTTATCGGAAGATGGGAAATATGAGACCCTTAGCTGGACCATGGGGCCGCTTCCGGCCCTGCCGGTTCCCCATACCGATGATCCCGCCCGGTATACTCCTCATATAATCTGGTCCACCTGGCCGGATTGGACCACACTTGGAAATTATATAAAAGGTTCCTTTGGGCTGGCGCAGGTCATCGACAGCTCTCTCACCACATCGCTGGACTCGCTACTGCGCGACAGCCGGACCGGCCCGGAGAAAGCGAGCCTGATTGCGGCCTTTATCGGCGAGAGAACTTCCTTCATCAATTACTCCGATAAATTCTGGCCGGCTTCGCCTCGGGCAGCCATAAGCGTTTATAGCTCCGCTTATGGTCATCGGCTCGATCGGGCCGTCCTGGCGGCGGCGCTTTTCAATAAAGCGGGACTGACCGCCCTTCCCGTTTTCATCAGCAATGAATTCGGTGTAATTGAAAACACCGTGCCATCATTGGCCCGCCTGGGTAATATTGGTGTCTGGGTTTCCGGGCCGGATATTGAAGCGTACTATGACCCCGAGGAAAGCGTTCTGCAAAGAGGCCTAGCGCAAATTACCGGAAGAACCATCTGGTCGCCAGGAACCGATGAAAAACCGGTTATACGAATCAGGGGATCCAGTGAGTACAGCCGCATGGAAATTATCATCGACCTGGACATTGATTCGACCGGCGATTCCATAACCGGAAAGGGATTTTTTTACACCGACAACTGCCTGAATGTATTCGAACGGATGGAGGGATTGGATAGTGAAGCCGCGGATTTTCTCAATGAGGTAATGAGCGGTTTGATCGATGGCGCTGAGGTAACCGACTACAGTTTCAACCGCTTCGATATCTTCAATGTCACCGCCGGATTTGAATTCGGCATGAAAAAACCGGAAAAGGACGACTTCGAGCGACTGCCTCTTAAAATCGGCAACCCTGCCGGCGGCCTTTATGACCATCTGCCGGCCGATATTTTGCTTTATGAAGCCACACGCATGTCACCCGTGAGCCTGCAATGCCTGATGCGTTGCAGTATCGAACTGAGAATCAAATTGAATGACATGGTCTCGGTTTATCTTCCCTCGGAAATAAAAGTAGAAAATAAAGCGGGCGGCTTTGCCATGAGTGTAAAGCAGGATGATAACCGGCTTGATGTCAAACGGGAAATATACATTTCTCGGATTGATATCGAACCCGGACTATGGCCCGATCTGCGGACGTTGCTGCTGGCCGACAGTCATGAGCAAAACAGGACATTGCTTTTCAAAACAAAAGAAAAAACAGAAAATAAGAAATAATATTTCTTATTTATAAAAAAGGCGGCTCCGGCCGCTTTTTTTTATGGGCGGAATTTATCGTTTTCGCACATGCTTTGAAAATATCTTTAAGTTATTAACCTGTTGTACAATAACAAAAAACACTTGACAAGGTGGATTAAATTATGTAAATTTTATTAGAGTGAGTGACCACCTCGGCTCTAGACCAATTTTACCCCTCATACTATAAGAAGCAGTATATTCTATGGTGTTAGAATAGATGTTTTAAACTCAATCAAGGAGTAGTAAAATGAAATCGCTCAAATTCTTGCCGTTTCTGGCGGTGCTGGTCTTTTTGTTTTTTGCACCGCCGGTCAGCGGGTTTTACGACCCGCAGAGAATTGAAATCCCCATTATCTATCAAGGTGATGACCATCCGTGGGGCGGAGAAGTCGATCCCAATGGTGGCGGAAGTGTCAACAGAACCAGCCAGTCCGGCGGAACCCTTAATTCCGGCGGAATCTTCTTCCTTGACCTGATCCGCATTATCTGGGTTCCTGATTTTTACTTCGATAGAAGCTCCGATTCCGGGCAAAAAAGCGAATCGCTTCTTCCCGGTACCTTTAACGAAAATCAGGTCGGAAACAGCACTGATGGGAGAGGGGTAAGATAATATGGGCCAACTCGAAAACGCAGAAATGGAATACCGCCGGAGTTGTCGAAAATACCTCGAAGGTATGACGGCTCGCCGGGATTTCCAGGCCGCTTGCAGGTATTTCGATTCGATTCGGGATATCTGGGAAAACAAGTCGGATCTGGAAAACGGTATCATTCTGCGTCTTGGAGCGCAGGCTTATGGCTCATCGGATAACTTACCCAAAGCTCTCACATTAATCAGGACGGCCATTAATATTTTCTCCCGTGAAATCGGAGAAACGGTCGAAGCCGCAGAATGCTACATCATTCTGGGCGATACACTAAGAGAAATGGGTAAATTCCGTGAAGCCGAAAAAGCGTTCCGTGACGCGGAATCAATGTTCAGACGAAGTGACAACCTGACCAAAGCAGGCACGGCCCTTAACCGCCTTGCCGCTATTCATTTTCGCAAGGGCGAGTTCAACAGCTCGCTGAAATGCCTGCTAGAGGCAGTCGAATATGCCAAAATAGAAAATGATAACCAAAAACTGGCCTATCTCTTCGGCAATATCGGCCGTGTCTATACTCTTATGGGCAAACTTAATCAGGCGGCCGAGAATATCCGTTTCAATATCGAGCTTTCCAAAGAGCTCGGTGATGAAGTCGAGCTGGGTAAAGCTTATCTCTCCCTGGGATACGTCAAAATCCAGCAGGCGTATTATAAAGAAGCGGAAGCGGCTCTCGAACAGGGCCGGGAGTACATCGAAAAAAATAATATGCCCAAAGAGAAAATCATTTATCTGACTTATGCCGGAGAACTGATGCACAGGACAGGACGGACGGCCGAATCGGAATCGCTTCTGTCAAAAGCGGCCGCCGGGGCCTCCAAGATTGCTCCCGATTCACTTCTGGCGGCCCGCCCGCTGCGTCATCTGGCCAAAGTGGCACTCAAGAGCGGTCAGTACCGCAAAGCGCTTCAATTAGCCAACAAGGCTATGATCGTCATGAAAAAACTCGAGGATTCGGTCGAGATTGGAGCCTTGCAGAGAATCCAGGCCCGATGCCACGTCTATCTGGAAAACGGACAGAAGGCTAAAGATGCCTTTATCAATTCGATCTCGACTCTGGAAGAATGTCGGGCGCGGTTTGAACTGGCCGATAGTCTGGCTTCCGCAGGAAATTCCACCGCCTTCGGATTGAATCAGAGAATCATGTACCTGTGCCGGGCCGAAGAGCTGTACACTATCTGCGGCATTACCGAAAAGGCGTTGAAGATTCAAAAACTGATCGGCAGCCTCGAACTGACCGACCGGTCCTCTCTTCATACGGCGGGTGACATCATGACCGATGTGCCGGAATTCCCGACCAGAAATGCCAGAATGAAAGAGATAACCACTCAATTGAAACTGCTGGGAAACAGCGATCTGCCTATTCTGTTGACCGGTGAAACGGGAACCGGCAAGGATCATCTGGCCAAATATTTTCATTCCATCATAAGGCCGGATGGACCCTTTGTCGCCGTCAATTGCGCCGCCGTCCCGGATACGCTGATCGAGTCGGAGTTGTTCGGTTATCGGAAAGGCGCCTTTACGGGAGCAGAAGAAAACCGGCAGGGGCTTTTCCTGGCGGCTGATAAAGGAGTTTTGCTGCTGGATGAAATCGGCGAATTGCCGCTTTCGCTCCAGGCGAAACTTCTCAGTATACTTGAAACGAAGAAACTCAGGCCGCTGGGCACGGCCAGGGAATTTCCGCTCGACATTATTCTCATTGCGGCGACCAACCGAAATCTCTTTGAAATGGTCGAAAATGGCACCTTCCGCCAGGATCTCTATTACCGGCTGGCCGGCATAACCTTCGAACTGCCGCCGCTGAGAGAGCGCCGTGAAGATATACCATATCTGCTCGAACTCTTCATGAGCAAATTCGGTCTTCTGCCCGACGGCCAGAAACCGGAAAGCGAACTGATCCGGATGTTCGTGAATTTCGACTGGCCGGGCAATATCAGGCAGATGGAGAATAAGGTCAAACAGTTGTCAGTGCTGGCATCGATGGCCAAAGAGGGCTCGATTGTGGAACTGTCCCGATCATTTTTTGAAACCGGGAATGATCAGGAATCACATTCGCTGTTTGAGCAGGTCGACCAATTCGAGAAGCAACTGCTTATCCAGGCCCTTATCGCCTCCGGCGGCAATAAGTCCGAAGCGGCGCGACTGCTGTCGATTCATGAATCGACGTTTCGGGCCAAGATGAAACGGTACGAACTGGTTTCGTATGCGAATTAAGTCAGCGATTTGCTGAAGCGATAAATGCCATAAGGCATCATTTACTACTACCTTGAGGTGCGGGTGTCGAAACCTTCGACACCCGCATTTTTTATAAACCCTTATTTAGACTTAATCAGTCCGTAAATTGAGAACTTTCTCCCTTATTTCTTGTTTCCGAATATGCGTATAACAAAATGAAAATAAACAGTAAGGGAAATATGAAAGACATAAAGACTCTCGGCGGCCTGAAAAAAGCAGGCTATAAACCGCTCTCCGTCAAAGACGAGCTTCGCAAAAACCTGATTGAAATGATCAAATCCGGCCGGAAACGCTTTCCCGGAATAATCGGCTATGACCGGACCGTCCTGCCGCAGATCGAGAATGCCATTTTGTCCCGTCACGATTTTATCCTCCTCGGTCTTCGCGGACAGGCTAAGACCAGAATTCTCAGGGAGTTAATGTCCCTGCTGGATGAATATATTCCTGTCATCAAAGGCAGCCTGCTCAATGAGAATCCGTTTCAGCCCATTTCATCGAAATACAAGAATCTGGCTTCCGAAACGGGTGATAACCTCGAAATCGAATGGCTTCACCGGTCCGAACGCTATCACGAAAAACTGGCCACACCCGATGTTTCGGTGGCCGATCTGATCGGCGACATCGACCCGATCAAAGCGGTCCGCGAGCGGCTCGACCTCTCGGATGAAGACGTTATCCATTGGGGTATAGTTCCCCGCACCAATCGCGGCATCTTTGCCATCAATGAACTGCCCGACCTGCAGCCCCGTATTCAGGTTTCGCTGTTGAATATTCTCGAGGAAAACGATATCCAGATTCGCGGCTTTCCGATTCGTATCCCGCTTGACATGCTCCTGGTTTTCACGGCCAATCCCGAAGACTATACCAACCGCGGCAATATTATTACGCCGCTCAAAGATCGTATTGCATCGCAGATTAATACGCATTACCCCGACAGCCTCGAGGATGCCAAACGAATCACCGCTCAGGAAGCCTGGTCGGAGCGGACCTCCAAAATCGACGTACCGGAAGTGATCCGCGATATTATCGAGGAAATTTCCTTCGAGGCCCGCAACAGCGAATATGTCGATCAGACATCAGGTGTCTCGGCCAGATTATCGATATCGGCCTATGAAAACCTGCTGTCGAATATCGAACGGCGTGCCGCCATCAACAACGAAACAGAGCTTTTCCCGCGCATCTGCGACCTGTATTCTCTTATCGCCTCCATCGTCGGCAAGATCGAGCTGGTCTATGAAGGGGAACTCGAGGGTCCGACCACCCTGGCCGTAAACCTTATCGGCAGCGCCGTCAAGAACGCCTTCGACCGCACCTTCCCGCCTCCCCGGAGCGAACGCAAGCGCGGCAATGATACGATCGTCGATGAAAACATTTATGAACCGGTGCAGGATTTCTTCGCCTCCGGCAAGCACCTCGAAATATCGGACGAGATGTCGAATGAAGATTACCGAGCAAGCCTCGACCAGATTGTCGGCCTCAAAAAACTGGCACAGAAATACTACAAGCCGAAGGATGAGCCTGAAACGTACCTGGCCATGGAACTGATTCTCGAAGGATTGCACCGTTCGAATGTCATCGCCAAAGAGTCGCCGGATAACAAGTTTATCTATGCCGACATGCTGGAAAACATCCTCAGGGGTTAAGCGTGCGATATATTTACTCCAGGCTCGACAGCGCCTTTTTCGATAAACTGAAATCGCTCCGGAACCTGATGGCAATATTCAATTATATCCTCCTTCAGGTCAGCGGCGATGTCGAGAAAGCGCTCAAAGTAATGGAACGGCTCCGCGACATGGGCTATATTCCCGAGGATTTCGATCCGGAAGAGTTCCGCCGCCGACTCGAGAAAGAGAGCCTGATTCATACCGATACAGACGGCTCGGTGCTGACCGCCAAAGGGGAACGCGGCCTGCGCAAGGATGCTTTCGATTATGTTTTCGATAACCTTCGCAACTCCGGCCCGGGCGGACATCATACCCGTTTCAGCGGCGGTGAATCCGAAGAGATTCTCCCCGAAAAAAGGAAATATGGTTTCGGTGATGATATGCGCAATCTGGATATCACCGGTTCGCTCCTCAATTCGATTTCCCGTTCCGGCTCGCTGGGCATGGATCTGTCCGAATCCGATCTCGATGTGTATGACACTTCCAAAACCACCAGCGCCGCAACGGTGATATTGATCGATATTTCGCATTCGATGATTCTGTACGGCGAGGACCGTATCACCCCCGCCAAGCAGGTGGCGATGGCTTTCACCGAGATGATAACGACCCGTTTCCCGAAAGACAGCCTCAATATCGTAACCTTCGGCAATGATGCCGAGGAAGTACAGATCAAAGACCTGCCGTACCTGTCGGTCGGGCCGTACCTGACCAACACCAAAGCCGGGCTGCAGATGGCGCGTAACATTCTCCTGCGCAAGAAAAACGCCAACAAGCAAATATTCATGATTACCGACGGGAAACCGTCGATGATCAAGCGCCGCGACGGCAGTACTTACCAGAACCCGATGGGGCTCGATCCAATGATTGTCAACCGGACACTCGATGAGGCGGTTATATGCCGCAAGAAAATAATTCCGATCACCACTTTCATGATTGCCGAGGATCATTACCTTCAGGATTTTGTCATGCAATTGACCGAGCTCAACAAGGGGCGGGCGTATTTCGCCTCGCCGCAGGACCTGGGCAATTATGTTTTCATGGACTTTTTCTCGAACAAACGCAAGCAGGGGTGATTGAGAAGGTCGAAATCCCCTGTCTTCGGCCCCTTTAGGGGCCGAAGATGCCGAGCGCAGCGAGGCAGGTTTCGACATCAGGTTCATCATAGCAAGGACAGCTAAGCCCTGGACAGGGATGTCACATCCCGCATCGAAACCCGCCCGTCATGGGCGGGTTTCTTTATTTTGCGAAGGCCACCCTGTTTAAATGTGATTATGAGGCCGATTTTGACGATAATTTTCCATGCACTTTGTTTGTTTCCTTTCGGTTGCACGGAATCGGCTTTGTTTTTGCGTTTTTAAAAAATTTCAAAAGTTATTCCCCGGTAAAAAAATGGTCTGCCCCAATTAGGGTATAATTGCTAGTGAGAAAACCCGCCCCAAATAAATTTGGCGCGGCTACCCAGAGGACAATCCGTATTTGTGACGCATATATAGCCATAATAAAAGAAAGACTCCTCTATAATACCCCCCGGTGCCCAATTTACCATCAAAGTGGTAGTGATTTTGTCAAATAGGACTATTTGCAGTAAAGGATGGCAGGAGTCCCCCGCGAAACGCGGGATCTTCGACGGAAACTCCTTCTCTACTGGAACTTTGTTTTTTAAACTGGATTAATCAACATTAACCGGGTTATTATTATTTGGACATACAGTATTCGGCCGATTTTTGGGTTTTGGGCTGAAATTGGAATTAGGTAAAGTGATATGATGTTTATGGCTAAAATCAAGGGTCTTGCAGGATTATTCCGATTTGAACTGCCATTCTCGGCCGGAGTGTGCGTGGTTATGGGGCAATTGTTTGCATTGGGGAAATTTGCCTCCCTTTCCCAAACAATACTTGGTTTCGGAGCGGTATTTTTTGTTTCTGCTTCAATATTAGTATTAAACGATTATTTCGATGTTGAGACCGATAAAGTAAATGCTCCCGACAGGCCGATTCCCGCGGGTCTGGTTACGCCGTCGGAAGCTCTATTACTTTCAATAATTATTTTATTCATTGGTCTTATCTTCGGTTATTTGATCAGTATAATTGCACTATTATGCTCAATCGTTTTATTTATTGTTGGATTTCTTTATAACTGGAGATTTAAAAGGACCGGATTACTTGGGAATATTATGGTAAGTTTTTCGGTCGGAATGACATTTATTTATGGAGGGGTTTCAGTCGGATTGCCGTTTAATAAAATTGTCTTGTTTTTTTCCATAATTGCCGCACTGATAGATCTTGGAGAAGAAATTGCTGCTGATGCAATGGATATACATGGAGATACTCTTATACATTCGAATTCAATTGCCATTAAATATGGGCGCGATACGGCTCTCAGAATAAGTATTTATATATTCTTTCTGGTTGTTTTCCTAACGAGCATTCCCATCATAATGAATTGGTTTTCAACCATTTATTTAATACCGTTCGTTGTCATGGATTCGGCAATTGTCTATTCCTCGATCAGATTATTGAAAGCCGGCGATGTTGAGGGGAGAAAATATATCCGTTGGATTTATTTAGGATCAACATTAGGATTGTTGATTTTTATATTAATCAGGCTTATTAAGCGATAATTTCGGATTTCTCATTCGTCTGATGACTCATTCGGAACCGGATCTATTGGTCAGGATGTCGAAACCTCACTCGCTTAACCCATTCGCTATGCTCATGGGCTTCACTCGTGACCTTCGACCCTTCGGGTCAAAGGCAGGGGATTTGATCTTGCCCTGTTTTATTGGACAATTAAATAAGGTTGTTGGTTTAACCGTTCGAAGTCAACCGGGCTGAGATAATTCAGCGTAGAATGAC
>PGXB01000012.1 GCA_002838945.1 candidate division Zixibacteria bacterium HGW-Zixibacteria-1 | reverse complement strand
AGACTCATTTCGTTCCAGGCGCCGCCGGTACAGGTGCTGTCATTGATGTCTTCGTCGGCAATATCCCAGTTGGCATCCTTCACCGTTCTGATTTCATTACTGGTCTCATCCCAGTGAAGCATACGCGATCCCCAGAAATAGGTATAGGTTCCAAGACCGCCATCGACTCCGGTCGGATCGATAATACGAGCGGGCCAGAGAATATGGAGAATGTCGTCGGTATCAATCAGAATCGACATATCGCCATGGCCAAGGAAACCGCCCTCGGTAGAGTCATAGGCAGTCATGTTAACCTTGGGACCCCAGGAAGCGCCCATGTTGGTCGAAATCTTGTAATAAATATCATTGATTCGCTGGTTGACACCCAGGCCGGGGTCGATCCAGTCACGGGCATTGGATTCCGGATCGCCGGGATAGGCGCCCGGAGGAGCCTGCCAGACCAGAGCCACCTTGCCGCTGACTCGTGAAGCGGTAACACTCTGGGCAATGGTCGGAATCGTGTCGACGATCATCGGGGGATAATCCCAGGCGCCGAGAGTATCGGACCCGACTCTTCTGTAATAGTGTACAAAAGAGGGATCGATTTCTTCCTCATACTGCATCGAAAAAACGTGAGTCACGGTGTCACCTTCAAAAACCTGATATTCCATCTGGGGCCAGATAAACTGCCATTCACCCGATGTTATCTGGTCCGGCGGGACACCATACTTTGAAACCGAGTCCGGTAATCTTCTTTTATAGGGGGAGAAGAAGCATGAAGCGACATCGAAATCATACCAAACGGTCGTCAGCCAACCGGCGCCTTCATCATGATGGTTGCCGATCACGACCTTGCCTTCGGTGTCGACATCCAGGCCGACATAACCGGAATAATTGTTGCCCGGGCCGCTGCGTGGATGGATATCGCAGCCGCCGCCCGCCCCTTCGAAAGTGAATGATCCCAGACTGGCATCATACATTTCATAAGCGGTACCCCGATCCAGGTTCGTCAGATTATAAATGGTGGATTTCATCCAGACAATTTGCATATTCTTGCTGCCGCGCCAGTCAATCTGACGGTTCATGCGACAATTGCTCTGGAGATCGTACGTCGTAATACCGACCTGAATACCGGGTGAGGCCGCCTGAGCGCCGTCAAAACTCAAAGAGCCCTCGGAACCCGGATTAAAATAGCCGGTATAATTTTCGGCACCGGCAAGTTTGCTCTTGGAATTCTTGGTGATATATTCCCTGTACTTCCAAATATTGTTATCGGCAGTTTTTGCCGCGAAGACCGAAAGCGCCATAAAGGCGACAATAGACAGGGAGAGTATGGCAATCGGTAAAAATTTTCTTGTCATTCTTTCTCTCCTTTCGAAAATAGCAAGTTAGAATCCCAACTTATCCCTCCGTCGCGCGTAACTGAGAAAAGGAAATTTGCAATCGCGTCAAAAACCCTGGTTCGGTTTTCGGTATAAAAACCGAGCGCGAGAAAATCACCTCCCTTCCATTAACATTTTATTTATCATTAACAGTTTATAATACATGTAAATCTTTTGCAAAATAATTGTCGCAAATAGGAGTGAATTTGGCAAAACCACAACAGCCGGTCACAGGTAACTTATCTCCGATATTTAGTCGCCCGACCAATGCAAGACAATAATACCTGGCAGTATCGTACTGCTAAGCGTTAAAATAATATAAGAAGTTATTGCTGTTTGTCAATGAAAATTATTTAGAACGCATTAGACGATAAGGGTTTACAAATTCATTTGCATATAATGTAAGTTATTAAGTTATAACTATTAAGCATGGAAAATGCGCCCTTGGACGACTTTTGAAGCTTTGGCGCGGGAAAACAACAGCCTGCCTTCCGAAGCCTGTCTCCACAATCGTCCCTGAAAAAATAAAACGGCCTCATTCTAAACCGGAAAAATGATTCGAAAATAGGTCGAATTATATCCTCTTTGCGCAAATAATGCACAATTCATTAAATCATGGGTGAAACTATATTCCAAATGTTCATTTGTCATACAATTATTGCTAAGATTCGACCGGACATCGCATTAACGTCGGAATATCATTGACATATCTGGATGCAGTTGTATATTATTGTCGACGTGTTACATTACAAATATTATATCTGCATAGATCGATATACTTTCAATGCCGCTTTTCCCAATCGGCAAACACGGCAATGTTTATTCAACACCAAGAGACGGGGTAAATGTAAATGTCTCTAAAAACCATACTTGGAAAATTCGGGCTGATTATTGTTCTGTTGGCGTTTATGGCGGCGCAGCCGACATATGCCAAAATATTCGAGTGGTATGATTCTTCGAAAAACCATCAGGATTTGCTCCTGCTTGGCTTTGGCGAACTGACCATGCAGGCGCTTGACGTCAGCGGTAATGAAAAGGCTTTTGAGGAGGCCAATCCGTCTCTCAAAGCCGATTTCTCAACCAATTACCGCCTGTCGATGTTCGCCAATGGAAATGCCACCCATGGTTTCCTGGTCAATGGCGCGGCCATTATTGACTCACGAATAGGAGAAGAATATCAAACGATCGATCCTTCGATCTTTCGCCTGAAAATGTCGGTTGAATCGACAGAGCCCATTTGGGACACCTGGCGCTTCACTGGCCGGGGGTTATATGATCCCAACCGCCAATGGGAGCTCGAAAATCTCGATTCCCGTCTGCTAACCCAGCCTCAGGATCCCGCCCGGCTCGAGCTGCTGATGCGCCTTGAATCCGAGGATTATGGCCTTATCGAGGGCGGTTCCCTTCGCCCGAGTTTCAAAAACTCGAAATTTACCCTGCACCAGCGTTCGATATTCGGGGCCTATGCCGATTTACACAGTGGGCCGGTCGGCGTCGAAGCGGTTGGCGGAAAGCTTGAAGGCAAAGCATACCGTGAGGGCACCTCCGTGGGGCTCCGCGCCGATGGTACCAGCGGCCCCTTCGACCTGACCCACGCACCCGTTACCCGGGGAAGTGAAGAGGTTAAGATCGAAGTCCGCGATCGTTTTAATGAAACTATTGTAATATCGACTCAAATGCTCACCCGTGATATTGATTATAATATGGACTATTTGCTGGGAAGGGTGCTGCTTCACCAGCCGGTGGCCAGTGAATCACCGACCGCCGATCCGGTCTATATCGTCATTACTTATGATTATCTGCGCGATGAAAATGATGAGATCGTCGGCGGGCGCGGGAAGATCACCCCTCTCGACGATGTTCAGGTAAGCGGATCATATTTGCACCGTTTTACCGATAATGAGGCTTCAGGAACCGGCGAGGCGGAGCCGGAGAATCTGCTTGGAGCCGATTGTTCATTCAAAGTGCAAAATCATACCTCAGGTTATGTAGAAGTCGCCGGTGCCGAAAATCAAGGCACAAATGCCGATTACTCTGCTCTCAGGGCGGGCATCGAATCAAATGTCATTGATAATCTCAAATTGAATGCCGATTTTCAGAGAATTGATGATCAGTTCCGGTCATTTACGAATTCGGATCTTAATCCCACGAAGAACCAGCAGCGACTTTTTCTCGGCGGAGACTACCAGTTGACTTCAAAACAAAAGGCCACGGCTGCTTTCGCCGATATCAGAGGTCTGGAAGAAAACGGGCAGTACAACACCTTTGATTATTTACGCAATGAAAATATTTACCTACTCGGATATCGGAATGATTTGACGAATAAGCTCGGGTTTGGTTTGAAACTTGAAAGGCGCGATATCAAGGACCGCAATAATGCGGCCCTTGCGGACAATTATCAAAACCGGGTCATGGCCGATATCGGGGGAAGTTTCGAAAATGTCGGCCTATTGGGACAGTTCGGATATGTTGCTAATTATGAAATGATCATGTTTCGGAATGAAATACAGTTGGGCGATCATGATGCCAATACCAACCAGTTGGCTCTGACCTTGACGAGCAAACCCGGCGAAAATGCCGCCATCAAGTTGACACAGCGCTTGGCGCTCCGTAACGACCGCAAGCTGGATACCTATGACGAGCGACAGGACGTGACTTTTGCCACTGTTCAGTATCGCCCGCATGTAAATCTCAACACGCTAGCTACCTATGAGTACAAACGCTATACGGCTCCGGGTGGCAGTGTGCAACTCTGGCAGGATGATCCGAGCCGGACGCAACGGGCCGGCACTTTCGCGGTGGAATATTTGCCGCTTCAAAAAATCAAAGCCGTCGGCAAAGTCGGACGTCATGAGACACGCCAGTGGTTCGCCGATTCCACCACCCGCGCAACGGAGGATTTTGTACTGGGACAGCTCACTTACTTTCACACGCATCATCTTTCGTTTAACGCCGAAAGTGAACTCCGCAGAAAAGACAGAGAATACAGCGTGCATTCATGCGATAAAATATGGGACCTCGGGTTAAAGGTCAATTGGAACCGGGATCGTCTCAATGAGTTTACGGCCGGTCTGATCCGCCGGTGGCAGCTGCAGAATTACATGCCGAATCCCGAAGTGACATCATCATCATACATTCTGCTTCTCAGTGGCTCGGTTTCAGTATCACGGGAATTATTTATCAGAGGTTCGGTCAAGAGTATCCTGCTGAATGCCCCTCTCGATGATCAAAAGACATTCACCAGACTGGAGGTCGGCTATGACAGCCAGCGCTGGTATCGGGTGTCGTTGGGTTATGAACGAATCGAAAGCGACATTGATCTGTACCCCGATCGGAATTACACCGGCCAGGGGCTGTTTGTCCGCTTTACGGGAAAGATGTAGGAGCGTGCCATCATGATGAAAATATATCATAATAGCAGTTGTGGGCGCGTCGCGGTAACGCTCCTGCTGATTTTAGGAATAATCGGCCTCATGAATCTTCCCATCATGGCTGATATTGAAAACACCGACGAGTGTGTCAGTCCTCTGACCAATGAAATTCATACTTATGATCCGGGATTGGACAAGGCCAGGTGTCCCGAACCGGTTGCCGATTTCTGTGCCTTCCCCAGAGAGGGATGTGATTCGCTGTTGGTAAGCTTTACGGATTTATCCACGGGATATATCGACACCTGGAACTGGGATTTCGGTGATCCTGCGAGCGGAGCCGATAATTATTCCAATGATGAAAATCCGACACACCTTTATCGATCGACCGGCAAGTATACCATAACTCTGACTGTTATCGGTCCCGGTGGAACGGATACCGCGATAAAGGAACATTTTATAATAGTCAAGACCGTCCCCATCGCGGATTTCGAATTTTCATTGCATGATGGTTGCCAGTCGACGACGGTGAGCTTCACCGACCGCTCGATCGGCGCCGATACCTGGTACTGGACATTTGGCGACGGAAATTACTCAAGCGATCAGAATCCCACGCACACGTACGCCTCGGCCGGAACATATACGGTCACACTGAAGGCCTACAATGAATGCGGCCGGGACCTAAAGGAACGGAAAGTAATCATTTCGGTCGGCGCCGACCCGGTTGCCGATTTCAGTTCCGATGCCAGATCCGGGTGTGAAGGATCGGTCATCAGTTTTGTCGACCGGTCGACCTATGCTACCTCATGGTCCTGGGATTTTGGCGACGGTGCGACATCGATAGAGCAAAATCCGACTCATAATTATTCGACCGCCGGAAAATACACGGTTACTTTAACGGTGGTAAATGAATGCGGCGAAGATACCGCCGTCAAAAACGAATATATTACCATCCTGTCCAGGCCGGTTGCCGATTTCACCTCGGAAACAACCGAGACCTGCACCGGGGGCCTTGTGCAATTTACCGATCTGTCGCTCTATGCGGTCGCCTGGTGGTGGGATTTCGGTGATGGAGCCGGTTCCATAGAACAAAATCCTGCTCATTCTTATTCAATGCCCGGCAAATATACGGTGACATTGAAGGCATATAATGAATGCGGCCGAGATATGAGAGTACGTGAGCTGTACATCACCGTTTACCCGTCTCCTGAAGCAGACTTCACATCTGATATAACTGAAGGATGTGCCGAAACCACAGTCAACTTTACTGACCGGTCCCGGTATGCCGATTCCTGGAAATGGGATTTTGGCGATGGCGCAACCTCGGACGAACAGAATCCCTCACATACTTATTCCACAGCCGGTATTTATACGGTATCCTTGCTGATTGCCAATAGTTGCGGTGAGGATGAGGCTGTCAAGACCGAATATATCACGATATTCCCCAAGCCGACGGCCGATTTCTCTGCCGATATAACCGAAGGCTGTGTAAATGGGACGGTCAGCTTTACGGATTTGTCTCAATACGCCGATTCCTGGTCATGGGATTTTGGCGATGGTACAGGGACCGATGACAGGAACCCGAGTCATGTCTATTCCGCCGCCGGTACTTATACGATCGAACTCACGGTCACCAATGAGTGCGGTGATGATGAAGAAATTAAAACGGAGTACATCACAATTTATCCGGAACCGGTTGCGAATTTTGCCGCCGACATTCGTGAGAAATGTGAGGGTGAATCGGTTTCATTCACCGACATGTCGAGCAACGCCTTCTCATGGCAATGGGATTTTGGGGATGGGATCTCGTCGCCTGATCAGAATCCGTCACATACTTATATGAAAGCCGGGATTTACACGATTACGC
Organism: candidate division Zixibacteria bacterium HGW-Zixibacteria-1; assembly: GCA_002838945.1. Lineage (NCBI taxonomy): Bacteria > Pseudomonadati > Candidatus Zixiibacteriota > candidate division Zixibacteria bacterium HGW-Zixibacteria-1. The sequence goes on along the minus strand of PGXB01000012.1, from coordinate 78,234 downwards.
TGACGGTGGGCAATCCCTGCGGCCAGGATGATACCGTGATGGTTGATTATATCACCATACTTTCGAGACCGACGGCCGATTTCACGGCAGACAACCTTGAAGGTTGCTCGGGAACGGTGGTTTCATTCACGAATCTGTCAACGGAAGCCGATTCTTATAAATGGGAATTCGGCGACGGGGCAGAGTCTCTCGAAGAAAATCCCTCTCATACTTATTCCAGCGAAGGTTACTTTACCGTCAGGTTGATTGCCTACAATTCATGCGGCTCGGATGAAGAGACAAAAGAAGAGTATATTTCCATTTATGCCGGCCCCGGAGCCGGTTTCGAATCACGCCAGGATGCTGGTTGCACGGGAATCCTGGTTACATTTACCGATAAGTCCCTGTATGCAACATCATGGTCATGGGATTTCGGCGATGGCTGGACCTCGGTCGAGCAGAATCCCGGTCACCTTTATACTTCCGATGGAGTCTTTACGGTCACTTTGACCGTTACCAATGAATGCGGCCGGGATTCCATCAGTCATGATGAGACCATCGTATTAATGCCCTTGCCGACGGCGGATTTTACTTCCGAAGTGAACGAGGGCTGCGAAGGGGTTGAAATTGCTTTCACCAACCTGTCGCTGATGGCCGATTCCTGGTATTGGGATTTTGGCGACGGCACGAATTCATCGAATGAGAATCCCTCGCACGTTTATAATACGGCCGGCTTATATACGGTTTCTTTGACCGCATATAATAACTGCGGTGAAGATACGGAAATCAAGACCGACTATATTACGGTCCATGCCGGGCCGACGGCCGATTTTGAGGCCGCGCCGCGAACAGGCGAAAGCCCTCTGACAGTCGATTTCAGCGACCTGTCGACAAGTCTTCTTGGTATTAAATCGTGGTTATGGGATTTTGGAGATTTCGTAACGTCCATAGAAAAAAATCCCAGTCACACCTATACCGCGCCGGGCATATACACGGTCACCTTGACCGTTACCGATGATTGCGGCAAAGATACCAGGAGCAGGGAAGAGTACATTTACGTAATCGATACTTGCAAGATTGACTTCACTTTTGAGCCAGCCTCAGGATGTGCCGGGTTGACCGCCGCCTTCAATGGTATTTCCAATGGGCCGTGTGAAATCAGCTCCTGGACCTGGGATTTTGGCGACCCGGCTAGCGGCGGAGCCAATGCTGCATCGGGTAAGATAGCACAGCACATGTACAACATCCCCGGGAAATACACCGTGAAACTTACCGCCGTGGATGCCGGTGGAACTAAAGTGATTACCAAGAATGAATGCGTCACTGTGTTTGGTCCTCCGACGGCTGCTTTCAGCGCCTCTCCGACCGAAGGTGTCGCGCCTCTCGTCGTGCAATTCAACGATTTATCAAATGGTAACGGCCGTACCCTATCATGGAAATGGGACTTCGGCAATCCCGCCGGCGGAGACGACAATTCATCCGATCTTCAAAATCCGAGCCACCTGTTTAACTCCGAGGGTGTTTATAATGTCACTCTTATTGCTTCGAATGACTGCGGCGCGGATACTGCTTCGGCTGAAATAATCGTTTCACCGGCAATTACCATTTCAAAAGCAGTCGATAAGGCGATTACTTTTGAACAGGATACTCTTCTTTATACTCTGACAATTGAAAACAACGGTGAGTATGCTATCGGAAATTTGCTTGTTATTGACAGTATTCCCGATTCGACCGCCTATGTTACCGGTTCTGCCACCGGCGGTGGTATGTACAATGTTCTGGAAAATCAAATGACCTGGAATATTATGGGTGTCGCGGCCGGGGCGACTGTGCAGGTATCGTTCAAAGTGGTTCTTGACGGCCCCTTCACCATTTACCCGACGACTGTCTCCAACAAGGCATATGCCATTATTATCGAAGATGTTGCCAAGCCTGCTTCATCCCGGACATTTGTAAGCAATACGGTCCAGACGACGGTTGACAAAGTGACCCAGCTGCTCGAAATCAGTAAAGCCGTAAGCGCTACGCTGGCCTTGCCCGGAGATATTCTGACTTACACCATAACTGTCACGAATAGAAATTTTGTCGCTGCCAATAACGTCATGATTTATGACGCCGTCCCTGATTCGACAGCCTATGTCACCGGCTCGATCAGTGCCGGCGGGACTTATTATCCTGCCACCGATAGTCTTGTCTGGAACGTCGGAACTTTGAATCCGTTTGAGTCGCGCTCGGTTTCGTTCCAGGTGACGATTGATCCGGGCGTTCCCGACGGCCTGAAAATTCCTAACACAGCTTTAGTCCGAAGCTCGCAGGGTGATAATCAAAGCAATCAGGTCCTGACTGCCGTCAGTCTGACACCGATTGTGGTCACCAAAATCACCAACCGGCCCAGCGCCATGACCGGTAATCTGGTCCGCTTCACCATTACGATCGAGAATTATTCCGGCGATTTATTCGAAGATGTCCAACTGACCGACACTCTGCCGGGTGGAATATTTTATGTCGCGGGCACGGGTATCCTCAATGGCGGCGCCCTTGGTGATCCGTCAGGCGACAATCCGCTCGTCTGGTCATTGGGTGATCTTCCGGCCAGCGCGACCCTGACAGTGGAATATACCGTGCTTATCGGCGCTTCGGCCCATCCCGGATTTAATGACAACATTGCACATGCCCAGGCTTACCAGGGCGATCAGCTGATTCATTCCAACCGGGCCATGGCGCGAATCTATGTGCTCAGCCATACGCTGTCAGGTTCCATACGCGGAAAGGTTATCGTCGATTGTGACGGCGATGGAATTGCCGATATGGATTCCGGTCCGGTCGGTATGGATGTTTATCTCGATGACGGCTCGCAGTCGAAGGTCAATGAAGCCGGCCTGTTCTATTTCAGTACCGTCAGGCCCGGTGAGCGGGTCGTGGCTCTTGATGAAAGGGATCTTGACGGCTATTATGTTCCCGAGGATGCCCAGTCCTCCGTGTTTGTACATGTCCATGAATCCGGCGAATCCTATGTCATATTCCGCGTCTGCCCCGATTATCCTCGCCTGGATATTCACAAACAGGCCGCGATTGTACCGGCTGTTAAAGTGACCAAAACGGCACAGATCGATCCGGATCAGAAAAAGGATACTTTGGGAGTTTTGGTTGACTATGAAATCGATATCAAATCAAACGGTCAAATCGATCCGACGTTAATCAGAATAGTCGATTCATTTCCGTCGAATACCGATTTCATACTGGATAATAACCAAACCTTGACGCCGAAGAAAGACGGCAGTGCGCTTGTTTACGAAATCACCGCGGCACAGGAACGGATGCAGCAGTCGGCGTATTATTCGCTGCGCGACCTGGCTCCGGGGTTGCGCCGATTCCTGACCAATAAGGTGCATATTGAAGGCGCTTTGCCAATTGAGGCCGACCGAACGAAAACCGTGGTTTCCGACCCGGTGGAAGTAGCCGTCGGTCCGCTCATGCTTGCCCCGCCCAGAGATGTCCAGATTACTCTGACTCCCGCCCTGTTTATAACCTCGAAAGCGGACCTGCAGGCGCCGGCCATTCCGCAGCTTGAAGCCGCGGCCGATTCGATTATGAAATATGCCGATGCCGAGATAAAGGTCGATGGACACACCGATTACCGCCGCATACACACCCGGCTATTTCCATCCAACTGGGAGCTTGGTGAGGCCCGTGCCAAAGCCGTCGTGGATTGGCTGGTTGACAAGAGGAATATTGAACGCGACCGTCTGGCCTATGAAAGTTTTGCCGCCACGCGGCCGGTTGTCACCACCGGTCATACTTCGGAACAGTTGCAGCCCAACCGGCGCACCGAGGTGATTATCCGTGCCAAAACCGAGGGTTTCCTCGCACCCGATGCTTCACCGGCGCAGAAGTGGCAAAATTCGACGATCCTGACACTTGATCCGATCAAATATGATACGCTCTTCGAACCCGGCGCGGGCCCGATTGAAATCGGACTTGATGATTCCTGGGAAGTTATTCTGACTATCGAGAACAAGAGCGCTATTGCTGCGGTGAACAGTATTTTGACCGACATATTGCCGGAAGGCGCGGTATATGTCGAAAACAGTGCCGCTATTGACCGGCGGGTTATCACAGCGGAGGTCAATGGAGGTAAGTTAAGCATCTTAATTGAAAAGATTGCTCCGTCACAGAAACTGAAACTGCATTACCGGATTCGCTCTCCTGAGGGTAAAACACCGACGGGCGGCGGCGCCGCTTCGGTCGAAGTTACCACCACGAACAACTTATCGGTAATACAGAAATCGAACGAAGTCCGTTTTAAGTAGAATTGAAACCAGCAACAAAACTCCCCTCACGTGGAAATTCGTGAGGGAAGTCTTTTTATTTTATGAACAATTCGCCTATGGGCACATCGGCGCTGGTCCGCCTTTATAGAGGTAACCTATCAGGTAAGTTACATCCAGTAAATTGATGGAACCGTTTCCGTTGGCATCACCAGACTCCTGCGGGTCGGGTGGCGGACCCGCCTTATACAGATAATTTATCAGAAATGTAACATCAAGAATATTAATTGTAGCACTGCCGTTGGCATCACCGCAAATATATTCACAGACATCACCAATGCCGTTGGAGTTGGCATCGGCCTGATCCTCATTGTTCACGTGGATGCAATTATCACAGGAATCGCCGTGACTGTCTCCATCGGAATTGACCTGATCATTATTAATAGCAAAGGGGCAATTGTCACAGACATCTCCGAATATGTCACCGTCGGAGTTTGTTTGACTGGTATTATTGATCGACGGGCAATTATCACAGGCATCGCCGACACCATCTCCGTCGCCGTCCGCTTGATCAGGATTATAGGCGTAAGGACAGTTGTCGGTCTCGCAGGCATTTTCAGGATGACCCGGATCACCGAAACCATCGTTATCGGAATCATGGCAGGGAGGAACCGCCCAGGCATCAAGAAATGACAAAACCCGGCTTATTACCACATCGCGGTAATCATAATTCGGCAGATCATTTGCAATCGCCTCATAGCCGAAAGTGAAGAAGACCACTTTATAATCTCCCGCATAACTTAATGCTGAATACCCACCGCCGGTATTGGCAAACTGGAATGCGGGAACGGCGCCTTCCAGGGCATTTATTTTCTGGCTGAGATTGAAGGCCTGATTTGACCCGCTGTAGTATCTTATATGCAAGCCGTCTCCAATCGGCGACCCCGCAACTCCGTTGTGAATATACCAGAAATTGACGCCTCCGTATCCGGCATGAATATAATTTGCCAGGAAGTCAGGATCTTCTGTATTCAGTTCTCCGGCCAGCCCCTGGCCCGTAAGAAATAGATTTCCGCCGCCATCAAGATAATCTTTCATGACACTTATATCTTCAGGCTGCAGAAAATCCAGAGTGCTGTCCCCGGTGTACCAAATAACCGTATTGTACTGACTCATTAGCGATAATGAAGGGGACCCCTCGATCAATTTCTCGTGGACATGAGCCGGAACATCTTTTTGATAAAGATCGCCCCAATATATATTTTCATAATAAAATCCGCGATCATCATCAACTATCAAAACACGCGCCCGCCCGACAATTTCTTCGAAACCAAAAGTCTTGATATAGGCGCTGTCGTCGGAGTTAATAGTCACATAGATGGAGTCATAGGAGGGATTTCCAAGATCAGGTATGATGTACTCGAGAGGGATTCCCAGATTATTTGTCTGTGCACCAGAACCCGGAATGACCTCGAAGTATATTGATTGCGTGTGAAATATTATTGCAGGGTCATTGCTCGAAAGTGTAATCAAGGTATTATTGGCGTCCTGACCATAGTTCTTCAGGTAAAGATAAACTTGAATCGTGTCGCCGATATCATTGAATGCGTCGCCGGAGGAATTAAGAAATTGCGCCGAATCCAGGACAACGTATGGTTTCGTCCAGTCAATCCCCCCGAAAGTGGTGACCCCATAGATCCCCCAGGTCACTCCGGCGCCTATTTCTCGCCATGCATACCAGTGTATTCCCTGATCCCAGGTATCTCGAATGCCATAGGTCATGGCCACATCATCATATCCGATACCGGCCACAAAATGATCGGTGGAGCCGTCGCCATCGGTGTCAACCAGCAACACCACCGGCCGCATTTGATCGATTTGGTTTTTGTAATTCTCGAAAGAGAATCCCCAGTAATCATAATTATTAACAACCGGAGTAATGCCGGGGGCCGCCTGATTGACATAGCCCAGGAATCCGGCAGGAATATCGGAGAACCAGCTCCAGCCATAACGATTGCTGTAGAGACTTTGCGATGTCTTCATATAATCCGCCACGCAATTATCGGCATGTGCGCCTCCGGTCTCTGATCGATCGGTGTAAAGCGCCGGAGAGTAATCAATTGGACATGCGTAATCCTGATAATGATCCGAATAGGGCTGTCCGCAAATCGGGTGATTGCTGTCGTAAGCAATCATGGCATTAACTGCCGGAGTCTGCGTGGAGGCATCTCCCGGGACAAGATCCGGCCCGACCATGTCCCAAAAACCGATCACCATTCCGACTGCCGTCGGCCCGCAGCCATGCTTCCAGATATAGGCCGGGACATCAGGGATAACAAATTGCGAGCGTGTGGTCGGCATCAGCCCGCGATCGGTTCCCGGCGGCGGAACCGGCCCGGTCGTACTCTGCTGAGCCGACAGATTTGAATTTATGGCGATAAATAAGAGCAATAAAATGGTCAGAATTCGAGGGCTGAACATACTACCTCCCGGAGAAAGATTGATGAAATGCAAAAACCATCGGGGTGTATCAACCACAGGTAATATAGAAAAACCACATATTCTGTCAAGTATTATTGCGACAGGTTTTCCGGAAGCCACATAGCCGGGTGAAGTGATTCAATTGTTGCAAAAAGGATATTTTATTCTTATATTATAATTAAGCAAAATCGCTCATCTTATTAATTTCATCAGGAGGGTCAATGAAAAAGTCATTCATTCCTCGATTATTGCTAATGGCAGCCATAATCCTGATCTCCGGGCTGGCCGTGGCGCAGGTGCCGAATTCGATGAATTATCAGGGGCGGCTTACCGATGGCGCCGGCAATCCTGTTGCCGACGGCGATTATTCCATATTTTTCAAAATTTATAATGCCGGGGAAGGCGGCGGTATCCTGTGGACAAGTGACAGGATGATGGTTCGCATTGTTGACGGGCTGTTCTCTGTTCGATTGGGGCCGTTCCAGGATAATCTATTCTCAGCCGACAGCTCCCGATGGCTCGGAATAACCGTTTCCGGTGATGATGAAATTTCACCACGAACACAGTTGATAACGGCGCCTTACGCTTTCCATGCAAAGTCGGCTGAATTATCATCGCCCATAATGTGGTCGGGCGGCTGTTCCTCTCATGGGCAATCTATGGGCTGGAACCGGTACTGCACCGATGTCGTGGATTTCAATACCGCTTCGGGTTATTTATCGATCGCAACGAGTGGTATTTTCACGGTCGAAACGGCCGGCTTTTATCGTATCAATGCCTGGGCGGCCAATGAATCCAATACGGGCGGATTGGTTCGAATAATGAAGAATGGCGGCAATATTCATGAAAATGTCCAGAATACACAGAGCGAGTGGCATACGCTTTCTGTCGATCTGACCTGGTATTTTGCCGATGGCGACACTTTTGAAGTGGACTACTACACCGATGGCACTTATGCTTATTACAGCTATGATGGAAACTGCTGTTACAGCCGCCTGCAGGTCAGCTATGTCGGCCCATAAATATAATCTTTGTAGGAGGCCAGGTTAGGCACTTATTAGACATCCGGAATACTAAAACCATCTATTTAGATATCGTTCTAATGATGCATAAGGCAGGGGCGGTTTTGAGCCGCTCTCCATGTGTCAATTACCAGGTATTTTCAATTTAGTTGCCTGAATGGTTTTATGTTTGCGTAGAGCTATCCGACCTTGCATCATCAGGTCCTTACATATCTCCCGGCACCTTGACTTTTTTAAATAGCCGCTATACTTTGTCCGTGGTATGAGGAGGTATAGCGATTAATAATATGGAAAACCCTGTGGGTCGACTAATCCTTAAGCCCAAAGAGGACCGTCGCCTCCGCGCCGGACATCTCTGGATATTCAGCAATGAGATTGCGGAAACAAGCGGGGCGGATGACAATGGCGGGTTGGTCGATGTGTTCCAGGCGCGGGGACAATTCGTCGGTCGCGGATATTACAATCGCCATACTTTGATTGCTGCTCGCATTTTAACTCGCCATAGCGAGGTGATCGATACCGCCTTCTTTATCAAGCGTTTTCGAAAGGCCCTGGCCTATCGCGAGTCTGTCATGGGGCAGGTTCGCTCCGGGCGGTTGGTTTATTCCGAAGGAGACCTTTTGCCGGGATTGATTGTTGACCGGTACGAAGACCGGCTGGTGGTGCAATTATTCACCGCCGGCATGGAAAAGCTGCGCGAAGTCATCATCGAGGCGTTGAAGGAAGTTCTCGCACCCAAAGGCATACTCTTGCGCAATGATACCTCATACCGCGAACTCGAGGGACTGTCGTCAAGCGTGGAGGTTATCTTCGGCGAGGTACCATCCCGGGTGACAATCGAGGAAGCGGGAGTGCGGTTTATGGTCGATCCGTTCGCGGGGCACAAGACAGGATTTTATTTCGACCAGCGCGACACCCGTGCCGCGGCTCGGGGTCTCGCTTCCGGGCGGCGGGTTCTTGACTGCTTCTGTTACAGCGGCGGTTTTGCAATCAATTATGCCCTGGGCGAGGCGACATCGGTTCTGGCAGTCGATGAGTCGGAAGCGGCGCTCTCCCTGCTGGCCGAAAACGCTCATTTGAATGGAGTGGAAAATATCATAACCACCGAACGCGCCAACTGCTTTGAGAAGCTCCGGAATCTGGCCGCGGAAGGGGAGAGGTTTGACCTTATCACGCTCGACCCGCCGGCATTTGTCAAAAGCAAGAGCAAGTTGAAAACCGCAATAGCCGGGTATCGCGAGATCAACATGACAGCCATGAAACTGCTTTCGCCGGGGGGAATTCTGGTGACTTGCAGTTGCTCGATGAACCTGGCTGATGATGCTTTCCAGAGCGTGCTGCGCACCGCCGCCCGCGACGCTCACCGCACTTTTCGGGTCCGCCGCTTTTTGACACAATCCGCCGATCATCCAATTTTGCAGGCCATGCTGGAAACGCAGTACCTCCGCTGCTACATCCTGGAAGCGCTGTAAATACTGTATTTGTAAAACTGCGGCGTGTCTAATCAAACCAGATTATTATCAATTGAACTGCAGCTATGCAAGCTTAGTCAGTGCCGGTCTTAATTCCCCATATGCGAACAGTGTTATCCCAGCCGGCCGTGGCCAGCAAGGTACCGGACCGATTGAAAGCACCGCGAATAATCGGGGCGAGATGGCCTTCCAATCGCTTGAGTTGAAGACCGGTCGCAGCATCGCGCAACACAACCGATCCATCATGTCCGCAGGTCATCATCACTCGGCCATCGGGGCTGAAATTGACGCAATTAATTCAGCCCTGACCGGCATCACAGGACCAGATCAGGCTGCTATCGGCAATATTCCAGAGCTTAACCGTTCCATCATCGGCGGATGAAGCTACTTTCAGACCGTCGGGACTGAATTTAACATATCCGATATTCCCGGAATGCCCTCTCAGGACACTCACCGGATTACCGGCTTGGCTATCCCACAAGCGGACGGTATAGTCGATTCCGGATGATGCTATCAGGTCCTGGTGGGGATTAAAATCAACCGACAGGACAGGCGCCGTATGGCCAATCAGCGTTTGAAGCAATGCGCCGGTTTGTGGATTCCACATTTTCACGGTGCCATCAAAACTGCCGGACACAAGGATACCTGAACTCTCCTGGTAATCAAGACTCCAGCACCCGCCTTTGTGGCCATCCAGAACACGCTCCAGACTGTCTGCTTCAACATTCCATATTCCGATCGGCCCAACCGGACCCGAAAAGCCCTGGGCTCCGCCGTACGCTATATAGCGGCCGTCAGGACTGAATGTTAAACCGATCACCCAATAAGGAAAATCTCCCATCTGCCCTGCCGCCGCGAGCGAGTCAACGCTGCGAACAAGCACTTTTCCATCCTGTCCGCAGGATGCCAGCAGTTTGCCATTAGGGCTGAAAGCGACCGTCCAGATCTTATCGGAATGGTCATAAAGCGTCTCCAAGAGCTGGACGCTGTCGGCGTTTTCAAGCGTAATGACAACACCGGAATTATTCCTGTTTTGAGTTTCTTTATTTCCTTTTGAACAAGCCGGTGCCAGCACCATCAAAGTTACAGCCAATGCACACAAAGCCAGAAAGGTGGAGATTATAGAACCATTATTCCGGCCGCTTCCTCGCCTTTTGGATTCGACCACACTCATCCTTCGCATAGGAGGTACTCCAAACATGATTGTTATTGATGTTGCCTGTCGATACAGGTTTCACTTCTAATGTCCACCCCTGTTAATAGGTCATTTATTTAATTAATCCTGTCATAAAATTATCAAGGTCTTTCAATTTTTATAATTTCTGTGCCGATGGTTTATAGTCGGGAGAACTTTGCAAACGATGGGAATGTTGTTGCTTTATAAATGCCGGAGGTCGGACCGGGTACCTGACAGACAAAATTTTGCGTTCAGGTTGGAATTAATGATTCAAACATAATCGGATTTGCCACCACTATAACGCAGAGACCAAAATACTCACTTATTTGGAAAAAAATAGCTGGAATAGAAAGAACTACAGAACGAAATCTGTTCGCTTTGATCAAAATCTAATGGATCCGGCGTGAACCGAAAGTCTGGTAATTTTTGAGACGCCTCAAAATCTGTCAATGGAGGAGATGAGCTACTCTGTCTGCGTAATCCATACGTGATTATATTAGTTGACGAGAATAAGGTCGGGCCGAAATACAACTCTGAATAAATACACTTTGTGTCCGGTATTTCACCTGGAAGTATAGTGGAGGAATCATGTCCGAATACTGCAAGATGGAATGAAATTTACATTCCCTGGATTGTCACAAATGGCGACTATAATAGTCCTAATTAATAACAGCAATCAGATATAACTTGACAAATTTGTAACGAATCCATAATATGTACCAGAATATATAATTATATTATTAAAAATATTTATTATTAACGACATGTTGTATTTTGGGTTGATCACACTATAAAACCTGTGTCGCACGTTCTTAATTGTTCTTGTTTCAGCGCTGGCAATAGTCAAATTAATTCATAGATACCTCGGTTAAAAATGATCAAATCTGCGGTCTTGTCTAAAAACTTAATACAGGGGAGAGTGACATGAAGCTTAATCCAATGTGGATTACGCTTTCTATCATTGCAATATTCACCATGGCGGTACCCGGGATTGCCGAATCGTCATCGGTGCCAACACAATCCACGATAGAAAGTAATGTTACTGGACAACTCCAGTATCGGATTACCATTGAGGGTGACCTGACAATTGTCCGCCCCCGGCAGGACAATATTGATGATAGTCATGAAATTATCTTTCAACGTCGTCCGGTGGACGGCCTGAAAAACCTCGAATCGAGCAATCGTGGCGAACCGGCTAAATCCTCAGCCAATGCTCTCGACTACGCTGTAGCGATTGATGGCGATTATGCTATCGTTGGAGCTGAATGGCATGATGACTTCCGGGGCGCCGCATATATTTTCAAGGGCGGTGAGGATGGTTGGGATGAGCCATATAAACTCGTCCCACCGGATCTTGGGCGCTTTGATCATTTCGGCAGTTCAGTTTCGATTAATGGAAATATTGCCATTGTTGGAACTACCTGGCAGAATCTTTTTAAGGGGGCAGTTTACATTTTTAAACTCGTTGATAATGAATGGCTTTTACAGCAGAAACTCACGCCTGCCGAATCACTTTTAGAGTGCCGGTTTGGCTCAGATATATGGATTGGCGGACAAGATATAATAGTTGCGACTAATTTACAGGAATCCGCCATAAATCAAGTTTATGCCTATAGACAGTCTCTCGATATTTGGACTGAAAAGCAGGCGGCTGCTGACTTAATTATAGATGGAATTTCGCAGGATTTAGAGAATTCACCTATTTACACGGAATCACTCGCGGACCTGATCAACGCGATGGACATGATAGAGGATAATTCATCGTTGCAACTCCAGTCCTCCGCGGAGGCTCTTCTACCGCCGGATTCGGTGTTGGCAACTGACGGGGCTTATGAGGATCGTGTCGAAGTTATGTGGTCAAGGGTCAATCTCGATGCCATCATTTACAAGATTCTTCGCAACGACACTTTAATTTCGATTATGTCAAGTGAGGATTCGCTTTATGCGGACAGAACAAGCACGCCCGGCATAACCTGCAATTATTGTATAGTCGTTGCGGATATGATTGGGGAGGAGTCCGAACCGGCTTGTGACGAAGGCAGCCGAATCATTTTCCCACCGATATCAGTTGCGGCCTCAGATGGCCAATATGATCAATTCGTCCGCCTCACCTGGATCGATATGTCGTTTATCGAGGCCGGTTTCTCCATTCACCGCAATACTGAGGAGATTGCTGTCCTGGACGCAAATTCCACCCGATATTATGACACTACCGCCGAGGCTGGGGTTTCCTATTACTATGAAGTTATCGCTTTTGATGCGAATAATAATATGGCTTTACCGAAAGGCGATAACGGCTTCCGTGGAAATATTCTTCCGCCGCTTGACGTATCCGCCTCGGACGGCGAATACCAGGACAGTGTGTTGGTTACCTGGACTGATCAGGCGGAAAATGAAACGGGTTACGCCATCTATAGAAACGATGAATTGCTGGCCGTGACGGAGGCCAACAAAAAATCTTATGCAGATTTGACCGCGTTAATGGGCATTGAATATGAATATTGTGTCGTGACATTGGGCACGGGATCTATTGAGTCCATACCGGTATGCGATATGGGAGGTATCGGCATCCTGCCGGCTCCTGATTCGGTCAACGCCAGCGACGCAACCTTCGACGACCATATCGAGATTACCTGGGATGACCCTTCCAATCTTGAAGACGGTTTCTGGATTTATCGGGACGGTGATTCGATCGCTACGACGCAGGCCAATGTCAGAATCTATAAAGATTTTCTGGCCTCTCCCGGTATATTACATAATTATTGTGTGATTGCGTTTAGCAATGACGGGGGACAGTCTGCTTCGATTTGTGACAATGGTTTTCAAAGTTATGTACTGGCACCTTACGAGGTGGAGGCCACTGACGGGACCTTTGAAAACCGGGTGGATATAACCTGGAAAAGTAACTCAACGACTGCCCTGCTGTTTAAAATATTCCGCGGTGATACTTTTATCAAATCCGTCAGTAAAGACAGCCGCTCTTACAGCGATTATGGCGGCACCGCCGGAGAAGAATATAGTTACAAGGTAACAGCGGCGGCGCTGGGTGTAGAGGCCACCGGTGAGCCCGATATGGGAAGCCGCGAACTTCTGGCCCCCACGACGGTCGCTGCAACTGATGAAGAATATGAGAATAAAATAATTATTACCTGGGCCGACAACTCATCGATCGAGCACGGCTATGTTGTCAAACGCGACGGTCAGGAGATCGGGACCACGTCGCCCAACAGTACCTCCATTACCGACATCACCGCCGAATCCGGGGTGACCTACAATTACAGCGTGGCCGCCTTTGACAACCTGGGCGAAGCCTATGGGGAATCGGATTGGGCAAGCGACGATGGCCGGCGGGTGCTTCTGGCGCCGAGCGGCCTGCTGGCGTCGGACGGCCGGTTCGAAAACCGGGTTGAACTGACCTGGGCCGATAATTCTTCCGCTGAAGATGGTTATATGATTTATCGTGACGGCGATTCGATCGGCACCACGCCGGATAATTTCACGTCATACACCGACCTTGTGGAGGTGGTTGGACAAGAGAGTGAATACAGTATTCGTGCATTCGACGCATACGGTGAATCCGACCCCGCTTCTGATCCCGGATTTGCCACTCTCATGGCGCCGGTGTCGGTTAATGCCTCGGATTTATATCTGGACAAAATCGTTCTAAGCTGGGTCGATCGATCTGAGATTGAAACAGGTTACGAAATATTGCGAGACAATGTTCCTATCGGCACGACTCCGTCCAATGTCAATACTTTCACCGATATTCCTGCCGGTGTCAGGACGCCATTCGATTACTGCGTCCGGTCACTGCGCGGTTTCGGCCAGGCTGATCCCATCTTTGAGGGAAGTTGTGATTTGGATGGTTATGCCGCCATAGCGGCCGCCGTGAAAGGCGACTATGCCTATGTGACGGATTTTGGTGCCTCAGCTTATGATGGAGCCTTCTTTGTGGTGGACATTTCTGACCCGCAAAATCCCGATTTAGTGAAAACATACTCGCTTTCAGCGAGGGCTATGGACATTGCCATCCGTGGCAAATATGCCTACGTGGCCAACTACGGCTACGGCCTTAATATCTTTAATATCAGCAATCCGGCGAACCCCGGCTTTGCAGGGCACATCACCACACCCAATCATGCCTTCGGGGTAGCCTTGAAAGGCGACTTTGCTTATGTCGCTGATTATCGGGGCGGACTTTGGGTAATAAATGTTAGTGATACGGCAAATCTAAGCGAGGTGGCACGTTATGACACACCCGGACAAGCGCGTCAGGTCGCCATTAATGGTGACTTTGCGTATATTGCAGATGAAACCAGTCTTCAAGTTATTGATATCAGTGATCCCAATAACCCAACCTTCGCAGGAAGTTATATTACACCAGACACTTGCCGTGACATCGCCATTACCGGCAACTATGCCTGTTTGGCTGTCGACATTTCAGGTTTGCTGGTAATTGACATCAGTGACCCGAATAATCCGGTCCGTATAGGCAGTTATGATACACCTGGAAAAGCTTTTGGCGTTACCTTATTTGGTGATTATGCCTATGCGGCGGATGGTAATTCCGGGCTTCAGGTAATCGACATAAGTGATCCGGAAAATCCCCGGTTGGCCGGAAGTTATAACACGCCAGGATCAGCCCGCGGCACCGTCGCAAGCGGTGATTATGCCTACGTGGCTGATTATGCTTCCGGATTACAGGTACTGAAAATAGGCAGCAGCTCGGAATCTGTGTGTGATGCGGGTGAGTACCCGGAATATATCCGCAGGAGCGACACCACCGATCTGGATATCACACTCTATGCCTCCGACCCTGAAGCAGGAGATAAATTTGGCGCGTCCGTCGCCGTTAGCGGCAACTATGCCATTGTCGGGTCTCCGGTGAATATTGATTCCACCGGCTCAGCTTATATTTTGGAGCGTGGAGCCGATGGAAGTTGGACTCAAAAGCAAAAGCTTATGGCCAGTGACATCGCAAGCGGTGATGTTTTTGGATTATCCGTTTCAATTAGCGGCAAATATGCTATTGTGGGGTCGCCATTTAATCATGGTGCTAACGCTTTATATTTGGGTTCGGCTTACATTTTTGAACGCGCCGCCGACGGAAAGTGGTTACAGAAAAATAAACTGCTGCCCACCGATGACAATAGTGGTAGTCATTTTGGAAAATCGGTGGCCATAAGCGGCGATTATGCCATCGTCGGGGCCAATTTTGATGATGAAAATGGTCTTGATGCCGGTGCGGCCTACGTTTTTGAACGCGACGCAAATGGCAATTGGTCGCAGATAAATAAACTTCTGGCTGCTGATGGCGCACCAGAAGATTATTTCGGATATCGAGTGGCCATAAGCGGCGACTATGCCATTGTCGGGTCGCCCGATGATGACGATAAGGGTACTCTGTCGGGCTCGGCTTACATTTTTGAACGCGGCGCAAACGGAAAGTGGTTACAGATAAATAAACTGCTGGCCAGTGATGGCCAGGCAAATGACCGTCTGGGAAGTTCCGTGGCAATCAGCGGTGATATAGCCGTTGTCGGCGCACCCCATGCTGACAATACAAGTGGAGTAAACGCGGGAACGGTCTATGTTTATCAGCGCAGTGATACCGGGTGGACTGAGGTGACACGACTAAGCGGGTGGTCAGGTTCACAGCATGGCTCTTCTGTCGGAATCAGCGGGGACAAAATCATTGTTGGCAGACCATATTTTAATGGTGAAAAAGGCTCGGCCTTTATTTATGACCGTGCAAATGCCTATGCCTGGAATTGGCTCCGAACGGTTAATCTTGATTATGGGGGTCGCTTTGGCTCTTCTGTCGGAATCAGCGGTGACGCGGCCATTATTGGAGCTCCATATGATGATTACCACGCTGATAGTATTACTACCGCCGGCGCAGTCTATATATTGTCGTCAACGGTCAATGCCACCGACGGTACCCCCAACAGCCGGGTCCGGGTAACATGGCATGATCTGTGGTCAAACGAAACAAAATTCATGATCTACCGTGATGGCGAATATCAAGGTGAAGTTGCTGCGGATATCGTGGTCTGGGAGGACTTTGGGGCTCTTCCTGGTCGGGCCTATGAATACTGTGTGGAAGCAATTCTTCCCAACAATACGACTGAGCGACTCTGCGATTTCGGATGCCGCCCGCCCAACGGTAATATTACCGGCAATATTTCGACCATGGCCGGAGCCGGTGTCGAGGAGGTTTCGGTCGCTCTCACTCCCCAGCCGAACCGCTCTCTCCTTTTTGACGGGGTGGCCGGGCATGTCCGTATTCCCGATCACGATGGAACCCTGAAGTTCGGCGGCACGACCAGTTATACGATTGAAGGATGGATCAGGTATTCGGAAAATGACTACAGGTGGATATTGACCAAAGGAACTACCCAGCAGTTTCCTTTCCGATTAAGACAGGCCCTGGGTCGGCTTAGATTTGATATTGGTGATGGAAATATTATCACTGTCACCAGTGAGCAGAGTGACCTGAATGATGATAAATGGCATCACTTTGCCTGCGTTCATGATGCCGACAATGACGAAATCAGGCTGTATATCGACTCGTTCCCCGCGGCGAGCGCCAATTACACTGAATTGGGGAATACCGCCAATGAATATGATATAAAGCTTGGTTCCACTCAATTCAAGGGTCAACTCGATGAAATCCGTATCTGGAATTGTGCCCGCACTGAATCGCAGATAAAGGCAACGATGCACCGCCTGCTGACCGGCGACGAACCTGGGTTGATCGGCTACTGGCCGCTGGATGAGGGCGGCGGGACCGTAATTTCCGATGAATCCGGGGGAAACCTCTATGGAGTTATCGAGAACGGCGTTTACTGGACCGAAGACACACCTCCTCTGATTATAAGCACGCCGACTGATATGGAAGGCAATTACGTCGTCGAAAAGATACGCTACGCCAGTAATAGCACCGATGAAACTTCGTTCGAAGTCCGGCCGTTTCTGGGACAACGGCAGTTCACGCCGGCGTTCAAGAAAATTACGTTAAGCGGTGAACATCCGGTCGAAAACCAGCTCAACTTCATCGAGACCACCGCCTTCACCGTTTCGGGCACAATCAAATTTGCCGGAACGGGTTGCCCGGTACCCAATGCCGAGATTCGCGTCGATGGTGAGTTCAGGGGCGCGACAGACAAGAATGGCAAGTTCTCGGTGTCGGTGAATAATGATGTGCATAAGATCGAACCGTTTATTGATAAGCATACCATTGCCCCTGTCTCCATCACGCAGCTGTTTGAGGATAATACCTCCGGTATCAACTTTACCGATTTAACCACGCGCACTCTTGCCGGCAATGTGGGCGGCGGATGCGGCCGGTATGTCGGCGTCGTAACCATTCGTATCCGCAGTGAAAACAACTGCCTGGATACCACGCTGACCACGGATTCCGCATACAGCATCATTCTCCCACCGCAGAAATACATGGTCAGGGCAAATGTGGATGAAAGCACGATTCCCGCAGGTTTGATAGGTTCCGATGTCGTTAATTTCTTCACCGCTCTGGGAACCCGCGAAATCAACCTGGCTGATGTCGATGAATCACTGAACTTCGTTTACCGGGCGCCGCTCCAGGTGACCATCAAGGGCCTGGAGAGCTGGGAATCGGATTGCCAGCTCGCTTTCGAAGGCAGAATCCTCCCGGAAGCCCTGCCGGTGATCCCACAGTTGACAGTGATCGATCTCACGATCGAGGTCAATGAATTTTATGGAAACGATGTCATGGGCAATCCCAGTTACTGCCCGCTGGACAGCGGCACCATCAGAATCTACGACGAGATTTTTGATATCGAGGACAGCCTCATAGAGCTTGAAGTTGTCAACGGTGAAGCGACTTACACCACCTTCGCCTGCACCCCGAGCCTTGTGGTCGGGCGGGTTGACCAGCAGGGCAATGACCGCTCTTTCCAGAAAGCGCTCCGTGCCACGGTCTATGTCCCGGGCCGACAGCCGATAACGGCGACCGAGTGGGTCCTGGTGACCGGTCACGTGGCGCCGGAGGGCGCCGATTTCATTACCGGCACCGCTCAAATGCCGATATATATTCTTCGCGACCCGCCCGGCGATTATTCATATTCCTTTCTTGATAGCAATAGCACAATACGAAGGAATATCCAATATAACATGGATGAAATAAGTGGTGAAACAGGCTTGAAAATAGAGACCTATACTGGAGTCCGAATAAAAACTTTTGTTGGTTTTGGAGCCGGATTAATTGAAGATTATGACTTTACATCACAGACTACTACAGAATTTATGCTCGGCGGTATGACGAATACGGAAAACAGGACCGATCTGACGACTACTATGAGAAAAAGATTTTCTACCAGTGCCGATGAACTCTTTGTTGGTGAAGGCGGCGATGTCTTTATCGGGATGGGGTCTAATTATATTTTTTCCAGCGTGGGCGTTGTCGAAGTCGATTATGAAAATTGTTTAGTCAATCGAAGAACTGCATTCGGCTTTGAGCCGGAATCAATTGAGACAATTTACTCTTACACGCATCAATATATTGAAGATGTTCTTATTCCCAATTTCAGCACCAAAATCGATTATTTTGATTCGCTTTATCCTCCTGATCCACTTGTGGGTCCCGATGGGGAGACTCTTCATTCAGACTCCAGTTGGATTTTTGTGATAGATCGAGATTTTTGGCAAGATATATTAGCTGAAAATGATTCCCTTAAAATTAATGCCAAATATCTTGAAAACCGCTCATTCAGCGCTGGGGCAGATTATTCTTACTATCTTGATTCTATGACCACTAAATCTTACACCCGGATACAAACATTTACTTTTGACGCCAAAACTGATTTTCTTGGATTTGGGATTAAGACAAGTCATGGTGGGATAGCTTGCAGTTTCCCCGTGCACGTGAATTATGAGTACGTAACAGATTATGACGAGACTGTGGCATCTACCTCGCAGGCGGTGGGGTACGTACTCGGCGATAACAATATCGGTGATCATTACACGGTGGATATCAAGGCGGATGCAAATTACGCCGGGCCGGTCTTTGATGTTCTGGCCGGAGTCAGCTCCTGCCCCTGGGAGCCGTGGCCCGATCTTGAAACCGGCGAACCGAGGATGATGTACCGCGATAAACCACAGCTTTACATGGACACGCCGGAAGAAGATCTCAAGAATATTCAGCCGGACGAGGTTGCCGTTATCAACCTGACTCTGGCCAACCTGAGCCCGACCGAGGATACCCGGATTTATGTCCTGCGTGAAGTCTCCACGTCGAATCCGGGCGGTGCAGTCATCAGCGCCAACGGTGTCTGGCTTTACGAGGGATTAACTTACTATGTTAATGGCGATCCGTCGAATAATTCGCAGCAGATCACGATGACGGTCGGGCGTGGCCCGACACGGTATTACTATGACAGCCTGGCGGTCATGGTTTATCCGCAATGCGAATGGGATATCTGGCAGCGTAGAACGGGGGGACCGCTGAATCATGCCGATACCCTGTATTTCGATGTTTCTTTCTATGCTCCCTGCAGTGACATCAGGCTGATGCGCCCGGAACCCGGCTGGGTGTTCAACAAAGCCAACGAGGATTCCGCCAAATCGCTTAAAATGTGGTTGACCAACTACGAGCTCGAAATCAGCGATTCCGTGGCCGTTCATTATGTCGGTGTCCAGTACCGCCGTCTGGGAACCGGGCCGGAAGGCCCGTCGGAATGGGTCGATGTCTGGGCCGATTCCCTCGGAGGAGTACAGACGGACATTGACTGGTTCCCTGATGACACGCTGGCCGACGGTGTTTACGAACTGCGCGCTTTCACCGATTGTAACGGTGATAACAACGGCGGCCGGGGGTTCTCGAGTATTTCGACCGGCACCATTGACCGCCACGCGCCGTTGGTGTTCGGCAAACCTCAACCGGCCGACAACATACTCTCGCTCGGCGAAGATATAGGTATCACTTTCAACGAACCGATTGACTGCCGCTCGGTTCTGACCGATAGTATAACTCTTGTGTACCTTGACGGGCCGAATACCGGCGGTACTATCCCCGTTGATATTGTCTGCAGCGGAAAAAGTATAATCATCACACCCGACCCTGATAGTGTTACTGCGGCCGATCTTGAGGACCGGGTGCTCGAGGCGACTGTCAGAGGTGTTCGCGATAAAGCGAACAACCCGATGGAAGCAGCCGAAACATGGGCGTTTCTTGTAAAACAAAGCGTCTTCACATGGCGGCAGGAATATCTTATCTGTGATGTCGCGTTTCGCGATCCCGGAATTATCACCGCCGGGCTGGTGAATGGCGGCGACTCGGCCGTGGTTTTCGAAATCACGAACCTGCCGTCGTGGATAACGGAAATTGTATATGCATCGGATATGCTTCCGCCCGGTGGAAAGCAGACAATCAGCTTCACCATCCAGGAAGACATTGGTCTTGGAAGCTACGAGCATGAAGTCACGGCTTCATGCGCTACGGGCATTACCTATCTCAACATCCTTCTGACAGTGTCTTGTCATGAGCCGGTCTGGGCCTTTGATCGGCGCATGTACGAGCATACGATGACCATCGTCGCTCAGGTCGATATTGATGGCACGCTCTCTGCTGATCCCGAAGACAGGATAGCGGCCTTCGTGGGTAATCAGCTTCGCGGTGTGGCCAATCTTGAGCAGATCATGGGATCGTACATGGCTTTCCTGACTGTATACAGTAATCGCTCCAGCGGCGAGACGATGCGTTTTCAGGTCTGGGATGACGACAATTGCAAGTTGTTCAATAGCACCCTCGAGCGCTTTGCCTTCGTAACCGACGGCCGCGTCGGCAGTCCGGGTTACCCTGTGACGCTTTCGGCTACCGATGTCCTGCCCGATACGGTGCAGGTGATCCCGCTGACCCGTGGATGGAACTGGTTCTCGACCCATGTGCAGGCCATTGATATGAGTGTCAATGGCGTCCTGTCATATCTGACACCGGCCACCGGAGATATTATCAAATCACAAACCGCTTTTGCCGAGTTCGATCCTGATATGGGCTGGGTCGGAACTCTGCAGTTGCTCGATAATGTCTCAGGATATATGGCCAAGTTGTCTGAGCCGGGAACTATTTTCCAGGAAGGTTCGATTGTCGATCCTCTGACCACTCCGATTCCTGTAGCCGATGGTTGGAACTGGGTGAGTTATCTCCCCGACACGGTCTTAAGCATTGCTACTGCTTTACAGGGTTTGAATTCCATCGCGGCCAACGGAGATATGGTCAAAAGCCAAACAGCCTTCTCTCAATGTTTCAAATCCGGTAACACAATCTCCTGGTACGGTGATCTCGATTTTATGGAACCTGATAGAGGATACAAACTATACCTCGCTAACGGCAGCAGGTTAAAGGACGGATTCATATACCCCGGCTTCGGCGGCACTCCGGCTCCATTATTGGCCGCGAATTCCGAGCAAAATGCGAACGGAGTCATGATATCGGAGGAGGCCTTGCCGGGCTGGTCCATTGACCGCAGCGACTATCAATATAATATGACGTTGACTGCCATATTGAATGTTGTGGATGCTGAATGTCGGGATGCGAATACCTTAATAGGGGCCTTTGTCGATGGTCAATGCCGTGGAATGACCCGGCCGGTGTACCTCGCAGGTCTTGATCGTTACTTGGCTTTCATCATGATCCATAGTAACAATGTTGCCGGTGAAACAGTGGACTTTCAGGCTTTCGTACCTGACGCCGGCGCTGTTTATGATATCGCGGAAAAAGTCTCGTATGAGGCTGATGCGGCCCTGGCTACCGTGCGAAGTCCTCTGGTTCTCAATGCCGATAAAATAGCCTATGAGATTAAGGATATTTTGCCTGAAACATTTAGGCTGTCACAGAATTATCCTAATCCATTTAATCCGATAACTGTAATTGAGTACAGTCTACCGGAGCAGTCACATGTTAAGATAGAGGTATTCAATATCCTTGGCCAGAAGGTTAAAAAGCTGATCGATGAGCCATCGTCTGCCGGCTATTATCGAATCGAATGGGATGGCACTGATTCCGATGGCAAGCAGGTCTCTACTGGTATTTATTTCTATCGCATGCAAGCAGGAGATTCTATCAAAACAAAGAAGATGATGATATTGAAGTAGAGGTTCCGCTTAATGAGAAGAGGGACAGGCAGTGTTGTCTGTCCCTTTTTTGTCTTATCTAATGGATATGGGCAAGCTAATCGCAATGTCTCGGCTATCTATCTGTGGCGCAATGCATTAAAATGCCGGAGGTCGGACTTGAACCGACACAGTGTTACCACCGGGGGATTTTGAGTCCCCTGCGTCTACCAGTTTCACCACTCCGGCATCAACGACCAAATATAGCCATCACGCCTTGACTGTCAAGAATAATTTTGAACTGAAATCACGGAAGGTGTGGCCCTAGAAATGATAAACATCGGTGGTGTCGCCCGGATCGATATAATTATCCTTTTTGGACCCGGGGGACAGGCGCAGACCGGAACAGGGATGAAGCGGGCAGAGTTCCTGCGGCACATTTTCGACCTGGTAAACTTCATTCCTGATATTATTACAGCAATCGTTGGCAAGTTTACCCGATTCCAGGCAGATATCCACAAATTCTATTCCATCCGGAATCTGAAAGTCCATAATCGGCAAATTATTATGGGCGGCAATCATCATCTTGGTCCAGACCGGCAGAGCATTGGTCGATCCGGTCTGGTTCTTGCCGATTGATATCTTCTCATCAAAACCGACCCAGACGCCCGATGTGATCTGCGGCGTGTACCCGACAAACCAGTTATCGGCAAAGTTGTCGGATGTTCCGGTCTTGCCGCCGGCGGGACGCGTAAAGCCGCGCCACCTGGTCGCCTGGCCGGTGCCGCCCGGTTCCATCACCGACTGCATCATGTTGACCATTATATAGGCCGTCCGCGCCGAAAGGACCTCCTCCTTTTGCACGACCGTATTATCCTCGATGACATTGCCGTAGCGGTCAATAATCTTCTGAATCATTTTATAAGGCACCTTAATGCCACTGTTGGGAAATACGGTATAGGCCGAAACAAGTTCGATCAAACGAACTCCTTCGGTTCCCATGGCCAGTGACGCTACCGGCTTAAGATTCGAAGTGATGCCCATTTTGTGGGCATAAAATATCGCCTGCTCCGGTTTGATTTTCAAAAGGAGCTTTATTGCCACCAGATTGCGCGACAGTCTTAAACCGTCCCGAAGTGTCATCTCACCCATAAATTTATCATCAAAATTGTGTGGTCGCCATTCGTGGGTGCCCGGTATCTCCAGTTTTATGGAGTTGTCATAGAAAATATCACTGGGATGGTATCCATTATCCATCGCCGCCGTATATACAAATGGCTTGAAGGCCGAGCCGGGCTGGAGTTCCGATTGAACCGCCCGGTTGAATTTCGTGGTTTCAAATGATCTGCCCCCCACCATGGCCAAAACATTTCCATTGTCATTTTCGATAGAAACCGCCGCCGCCTGAATTTGCTTGTACACCCGAACCGAATCGCCCAGGCTGTCCAATGTATCCGGAAGGGCATAGGCATAAGTAGGATTGGTGAGACTATAAGTCCTCTCGATTCGCGACTGGATCGAGTCAGCCCGCTCCCTGACGGCTTCATCCGTAACCTGCTGCAGTTCCCAGTCGAGAGTGGTTATTACTGTCAATCCTCCCGAATAGAGGGCACGTTCGCCGTATTTGTCCAGCAAATATTTCCTGATTTCCTCTGTGAAATAAGGCGCCCGGCCCGATTCTTCCACGGGAGGGTTAAGCTCCATAGGAAGGCTTTTCAACGAATCATACTCTTCGCGGGTCATCTTACCACAGTCATAATACAGATACAGGGACTGGTTGCGGATTCTGGTGGCAAACTCAGGATCCTCGAATATTTTAACGGAATATCGTCCCGGAGCTTTTAGCAGGCCGACCAGAAGGGCGCAATCGGTTACCGTCAACTCACCGACACTTTTATTGAAATATGTTCTGGCCGCGGCCGCAATTCCATACGCCCGCCGCCCGAAATAATACTGGTTCAGGTACATCTGGAGAATTTCCTGCTTGGAATATGTTCTCTCCAATTTTACTGCCGTCAGGGCCTCTTTTATTTTTCTTTCTATCGTCTCCCGGCGGTTCAGAAACAACATCCGGGCCAGTTGCTGGGTTATTGTCGAGGCGCCCTCGGCGATATCCCATTTGATAATGTCCACGACGAGCGCCTTGATAATGCGCTTAGGGTGCATACCCCAGTGGCTCATGAACCTTCGATCCTCCACCGCCATAAGCATTTCGATCATCTGGGGTGGAATCTGATTATATGTAGTCAAAACTCGATTTTCATTAAAATATTCCTGGAGTAAAGTGCCATCGGCGGCATAGACTTTGGTTTTCAAAGCCGGTTCGATATTATGAAGCATCTCAAATGATGGTAGATCCTTTTGGTAGATTTGATAGGTCCTGAAAATAATAATGACAAACAGCACAAAAAGCAGCCCCCCCAGAATCAAAAGTGACCTTTTGGTTCTGCCCATCATGGTGCTCTGTTTTTTGTTCGTATTTTCCATAACCCTTATAAATCGGCTTTTTGACCATTCAAGTCAAGTAAAAAGAAGCCGGTCCATTTTCAACCGTTTTTCGTATAAGCTTATACATTGAAAGCAATTATTTGCATCATAAATATTAAACCTTGCCTTTTGACAGGGTTTTAATTATTGTCGTAAGAGGCTGAAAACAAATGCCTTAACTATGTGGAAACAAAACCGATAATATTGGGAAAAAGAATATTTTATGCAAACTGAATTTGATCGACAATTTGAAATAATTTCCAGAGGTGCCGTCGAAATACTCCCCGGTGATGAGTTTAAAACCCGCCTTAAAAAATCAATCGACGATAACAAACCGCTTCGGGTCAAACAGGGATTCGATCCCACCGCCCCCGATATCCATCTCGGTCATACCGTCGGTATTCGAAAACTGAAGCAGTTTCAGCAGCTGGGCCATAAGATTGTGCTGATCATCGGTGATTATACCGGGCTTGTCGGGGATCCGTCGGGCCGCTCCGCCACCCGGCCGCAGTTGAGTTATGAACAAATCATGGCCAACGCCGAGACATATCAGAAGCAATTTTTCAAAATTCTGGATAAATCAAAAACCGAAATTCACTTCAACGGTGAATGGTTCAAGAAGATGAGTTTCCAGGAAATATTGGGACTGGCTTCCCGCTTTACCGTCGCCCGAATCCTCGAACGGGATGATTTCGATAAACGTTTCAAGGCCAATAATCCGATCTCGATACATGAGTTGTTTTACCCGCTGATGCAGGCTTATGACTCGGTGGCTATTAAGGCCGATGTCGAAATCGGCGCCACCGAACAGAAATTCAATCTTTTGACCGGACGGGAAATTCAGCAGGATTATGGCCTGGAGCCGCAATTAATCCTGACCATGCCGGTTCTGGTCGGAGTGGATGGTCATAATCGAATGTCCAAATCGCTGGGCAACTATATCGGAATTGATGAACCGCCCAATGAAATATTCGGTAAGGTAATGTCGATTCCCGATAATCTGATTTATTCATACTTTGAACTTGTTACCGATGTTTCGGCCGAGGAACTGGAGCAGATAAGGAACAGTCTCAGGGATGAATCGGTCAATCCTCGTGATATAAAAATGAAACTGGGCGAAACTATCGTGGAGATGTACCATTCGCACAATGACGCGGTTGCCGCGCGCGATGAATTCATCCGCATGTTTCGCCACAAACAGCTTCCCGATGAGGTCCCGGAGTTTGACTGCAGCGGGCTGGGTCCCAAAATCTGGATAGTCAAAATTTTGACCGATGCCGGAATGGCCGCTTCGAACGGCGAAGCGCGCCGGCTTATCAAAGGCGGAGGCGTCAGCCTCAATAACGAAAAAATAACCGATGACAATCTGGAAATTACGCCTCAGGACGGTATGCTGATTAAGGCGGGCAAGCGACGCTTCATTAAATTGCGTGTCGGATGAATTATCTGGAACCAAACCGCCTGCCGGAAGATTATAAATAATATGAGAATATTGATTTCCATTCCAATAATCGCATTCTTATTGATTGGCGCGCTGGGGTGCGGCGGAGCCAAGTCCGTTCCCGGTATCATGGAACGGCCGATCAAGCCTGCTGCCGGTCCGCCCAAGGAAACGATCAACCTGCGGGCCTATGATTACTATTCCACCGGTTCGATTCTTGATATGATGGGGGAATTTTATCTGGCCAACGAGCAATACGCCAAGGCACTAAAATATTATCCCGGCTCTGATGAGATACGTTATGCCTATGCCAATTCCTATTTCAATCTGCGCGACTTCGAAAATGCCCTCTTTGAAGCGAAGAAACTGAAGTATCGCGATTTGCGCGCCTGGTATTTACTGGCCAATTGTCACCGGGCACTGGGGAATCGCGATTCCGCCATGGTCGCCTATTATAAAGTGGTTGAACTCGATTCCGGCAATGCCCAGGCTTATTATCAAATCTCCAATTACTATCGTGAGGCCGGCAACATCGATTCCACCATCTGGGGCTTTGAAAATATCGCCCGGATTAATCCGACCCCTCTGGTTTTTCAACAATTGGGCAATATGTACATTCAGAAAGGCGATATCGATAAGGCCGAAGAGAATTATAAATATTCCCTGAGTCTTGACGCCTCAAAAGAAAATTTGCAATCATATCTGGGTCTGTCGGCGATTTATGAAAACAGGGGAGATATGCCGGCGGCCAAAGAGATCCTGGAATCCGTCATAACATTGGCGCCTGAAGATATGCGCCTTCAAGGCCGCCTGCTTGATATGTACGTCGCCGGCGATGAATATTTTAAAGCGATCGAAACGGCGCGCCGGATCCTCTCGGTGATGCCCAATGATGATTTTATTGCGCGGCGGTTGGCCATGATGTATTTCGATGTCGACAGCCTGCAAACCTCCGATTCGATATTCACCGCCCTTATCGAGCGCGGTGATAATAATTTGGTCAATCATTATTATGCCGGGAGAATCGCGCTGTTCTATCGTGATCTCGAGCAGGCCAAGTCTCATTTCATGCAACTGACGGTGATGGCCGATTCGGTGGTGGACGGGTGGCTGAATCTGGGTTATGTCTATCGGCTTGAAGATTCGGTCGAGCTCGAAGTGGCCGCATATAATACCGGTCTCAAGTATGTCACCAATGTCGATGATTCCGTGCGAATAATGTTCAATCTGGGTGCTACTCTTGAGCAAAACGGCCGCTTTGACGAGGCGGTGACGACCTTCGAGAAAATAATCGATCTTATTCCCAACCATAGTCAGGCCCTGAATTATCTGGGCTTTATGCTTGCCGAGAAAGGTGTCAGGCTGAAGTACGCCCGCGGTCTGATTGAACGCGCCCTGGAAATTTCGCCGGACAACGGCGCCTTTATCGACAGCTATGGCTGGGTGCTGTACAAAATGGGCGAATACAAAAAAGCTCTTAATACATTGCTGCGGGCATATCAACTGGAAGCGAATGATCCGGTTGTCACCGAGCATCTCGGCGATGCCTACGCGGCCCTGGGCGATATGGAAAATGCCCACATTTACTGGAAAAAAGCACTGGAGCTTAATCCGGACAATGAATCTTTGGTGGAGAAGCTCAGAAAATGAGCGACAGGCGATGGACCGCATTTGAATTGATCGGTCTGATTTCATTTGTAATGTTGTTTGCGTGCGCCAAGGTGGCCGCGCCGCCGGGCGGCCCCGAAGATAAGACTGCCCCGTCCGTGGCCGGCACTTTGCCGGCCGGCAATGCCGTCACCGTTGCCCGCGATAATAATATTTCACTCGAGTTCTCCGAATCCATCGATAAGAAATCGGTCGAAAATGCTATAATTATTTCGCCGCGTATGCCGGGCGAAGTAAAGTACAAGTGGAACAAAAGCACCCTGAATATTATTCTGCCCGATTCCTTTGCCGATAGTACCACGTATGTCGTCAATGCCGGGTCCGATATCGCCGATTTGCGCCGTAATAAAATGGAAAATTCCTTTAGCTTTGCTTTCAGTACCGGCGCTCAAATCAGCCAGGGAAAAGTATCCGGAACAGTCCGGGCCGGCGGCAAACCGGCTGCAGGGGCGATGGCGGCGCTGTTCGATATGACCGAACCGGATACTTCCACCAGCTTTGATTCTCTGTACCCTCCCTATATCACGCAATCCGGAAAAACAGGGGAGTACGCGCTTGAGTTTCTTCCCGACGGGCAGTATTTTGTCATGGCCTTTATGGATAAAAACAAAAATCATCTTTTTGACTACCCCGCCGAACCGTTTGGATTGCCTGACAGAGTCTGCCGAATTTCCGGCACGACGGCGCCGACCATTGATTTCAATATCATTCAGGAAGATACCTCGACGGTTTCGATAATTTCGGCCGGCCTGACCGGCGACCGGCTGGTTAAAGTGCGCTTATCAAGGAAAGTCGAAAGCAATATTGTAAGAGATAATCTGAACAAGATATATCTCGAGCCTATAGGTGTGATCGATTCCATAATTATTCCTGACGCGCTCAAGGAGAGGCCGGGGACTTCGGAACAGATATATGATTTCTTCTTTGACTCGCTTCCGGAAGGCAAATATTCACTGGTGATGGATGCTTCCCTGTTTGGCCAGGCGTCTGATTCCATGCCCTTCATCACGAGCGGCGAACTGACCATCGCATATGAGGCCGATAAGACGCCTCCGGCCATCGAGGAAATCACGCATACCAGGAAAATATTTTATCCGTCGGACAGCCTGATAAAAATATGGTTTTCCGAACCTATCGACATAAATAAAATTTCCGAAAATGCGATCATGATTATGGATGCCGACAGCAATCGTGTCGGTACCAAATTCATCTGGCCGGATTATTTTACACTCGAGCTTTATGCCTCCGGAATCGACTGGGGTAAAGTTTATGACATCATGGTTGCCGAATCGCTTTTTTATGACTTATCCGGCAACAGGATGGGTGACTCCATTATGAATTATAAATTCACGACCTATGACAAAGATTCGCTCGGTTCGGCCTCCGGGGCCATAACCATCGGCCCCGACATCGATTCATCCGGGATCGTCCATATTACTTTTATGACGGAAAAGGGTTTGGAAATACTGTCGCAACCCCTTCCTGACAAAACTTTCAATGTCGAGCTTCCGCCCGGCAAATATCTGCTCAAAGCCTTTCTTGATCGCAATGAGAACAAAATTCAGGATTATGGAAAACTTTATCCGTTTGAGCCGGCCGAAACATCGGCTCTCTATCCCGATACGGTCCGCGTCCGTGCCCGGTTCGAGACTTCCGGCATTAATTTCAAAATAGACTGAACCGCCTTTCATTACATTTTCTTGATTCCGCAAATAATCTATTGACTTCGCGATTATATTATTGCAAATTTGATTATTATTGCTCCCATCATGGACAGACCCACAGAATGAGCATCAAAAATTATCATGTCGGAGGGATTATGTATTCATTCTTGTTCAGGTCGCTTGTCCCGGTCTTGTTGATCGTATCATTAGCATGTTCCAGCGTCGATGCGGACGCGGGGAGATGCCCGATATGCATCGCGGCGGATTGGCATGAATTCCTTAAACTGGTCCCGGTATGTAATGATAATAGTTACATCCCGTTGCTTTTTAATGAGGAAAAGCAGGAATCCTCGTCGATTGCGAAGTTTATGGAGTTATATGAAGGGGAATTCCGAAAATATAATTTCAAGGCGCCTGATCTGACTATATCAGGCATCTATGCCGGAATGGATTCTCTGGTTATCTGCCCGGATAATATGAGACTTGCGGTGATTGCCTCGGTCATTGCGGCTCATCTGAAAATACCGCTTTACTTCAATAATGACACTCTTCCCAAAAAAGCCGGAAGAAAATTCGCCGTAATAGTCGGTGATTCCAATGCAAATTTCCACGGCGAGGTCATCAGGCTTGAAAACATCGAGTCGGCGCTGGATTACTACAACAATCTCGCCCGAAATAAATCGATGGCGGTAATCATCAATGATGATGATTATTCATTTCTGGCTGCCGAAGTCGCGGCTCATCATGATTGCCCGATACTCGATGACTTTGAAAAAATAGCTCAGTTTCAGCCAAAATATCTGGCCTGGGTGACAAAACCCGGAACAGTGAAAAAGGAAAAGGTCAGGGAATTGTATGGAGCCTGTCGGTTCACGGAAGTATCAAAGGTCTATGATGTCGGTGTCGGTATTCTGACGGGGCTGAGTGCCCGGGATGTATCTTTACTGACAGCTCGCGCTTATTCATATTCCGCCATGTCAGGCGACTGGAAAACGCATCTGGTCATGGCGGCTCAGGAAATGATATCCAGCGATTCTCAGATGGCCGCCGGATATTTCGAGACCGCCTTGGGCGGGACCGATTTCACCTGCTCTAAAGTTCGAACGGCTTTGAAAAACGCCTCATATCTGGCGCTTTGCGAACATGGCGGGCCGTCGGGTTTTGCCATGATAGGAGAGGGGTGGCCCAATGGTGGTCGGATTCCCGATTTGCCGCCATTTGTTTTTGCCGCCGAAGCCTGCCTTACCGGTGATATAACCGGTGCAGGTGTCAATGCCAGTATTGCCCTCCGGTCGGTTGAGGCCGGGGCTGTGGCTTATATCGGTTCGATGGAAGTGGGCGGAGTAGCTCTGGTGGAGAAAGCTTTTGCTTTTTGCACGCCTGATTTTCCCATATCCGAACATGTTCGCCTTCAAAATGCCGCGCGGATGGATGCCGACGCCGACTGGCCTCGGTCCATATTGATAGGTGAACCCACCTTCCATCAGTTGGATAATGAGATATGGGAATACGCCATTCATTTGGATGATAATAAGGCGTATGCCTCGGTCAGGCAGGAAGAAATTACTTTCGAGAGTTCAATTCTTTTAAGACTGCCGGATACCATGACAATCGCCTGTGCCAGGCTGCATCAGGATGGAAAAAATGACGAGATGTTTATGACCGGTTATATCGGCGGCGGCAATAATATAACCTCATTGCCTGCTTTCGGAAAACAAACGGTCATGATGGACTGGCCGGGAGGAAACGGTGAATTGATTCTGTATAGGAATATGCCGTTTGATGTCGCGATAAAACACTTTATGCTTATACCCATAATGGGGTGGTATATATTCCTGGATAATATGATGACTATGGGCGATGGAGAATATGTGGTATTTATATTAAGCATACTGGTCCTGGCGGCCGTTCTTTATTCACAGGATAGAAAGAAATTCCACGAATATCTGATTGCCCTGCTCTCGGGTGCCGGATTGGCGATTGTTATTTTGTCTTTTTACCTGTTTTGTCGCGGCGGCTCAATTATTTGGCCATGTGTTATTGGCCTGGGCCTTGCGGCCGCCACGGCGGCCATGTTAATCCCGAGCAAACACTCCGCGATTAAGTGGATATCGCTTGCGACCATTGTCTATACGGCACCAATTATTTTGATAGTGTTATTTACGATGCTTACCCTGCCTTTGAACAATACGCATATTAAATCTATCTTCTACGGCTTACTGTTTTTTCTCTTTTTTACCCTGATTGACATGGCGGCAGCCAGATTTATCGGCCTTGGTATTTATAAATTAATTAATCGGTTGGTCGTCAAAAAACCTGTTGATACCGCCGCCGAGGGTGGTAGAACTGATGTAGGTTGATTGATGCTGTCTGGACATAAAAAAAACGGGGTGATTTCTCACCCCGTTTCAAAAATCATTCTCCCGAGAAGATTACAATTTGCCCCAGAGTTTCAGGACAACGCGGCGATTCTGCGAAGCAGCATTCTTCTGATCCGGCATCGCCACCGGTTTTGCTTCGCCATATGAGACTGAGAACATGCGATAAAGCGCAACGCCATACTGATCGGCAAGGTACTGCTTTACCGCTTCGCCTCTCTTCATACCGAGGGTCATATTATAGCTGGCCGAACCTGATTTGTCGGTGTGGCCGGCAACTTCAAGAAGTGAACGCGGATAGTCACCCATCTTCTGTCCAAGACCGGAAAGATTATCCTTGGCCATCTGGGTCAGATCAAAGTTGTCGAAATCAAAATTGACAACACCTTCCCAGATCACTTGATAATTTTCGAAGCCTTTGGCTTCATTGAGAGCCATGTCGGCTTTCTTTGAAACTTCAGCCTGCATCGCCTTGACTTTGGTGATTTCTTCGGCATTCATGTCGGTCTTTGCCTTAACCGAATTAACATCGGCATCGACCTTGGCCTGCATCGCTGCGATCTGTTCATCGACATAGCCTTTGCTGGCGCATCCTGCAATCAGCATCAGGGCTATGAATGTGAACAGAAGCATCATTTTCATCTTCATCTGTTATTCCTTTCCCTAAAAATTAACCCTGAGTTCAATTTTGCCCAAAGATATAACCCTAAATGCCCTTATTGTCAAGGTAAAAAAACAATTTTGGCCCCTACTGTTTTATCGCGCCGGAAGTTATCCCGGATATGATATGCCTCTGAAATAAAAGGAAAATAACCAAAACCGGTATGACCGCCAGCGATGATCCGGCCATAAGATGCGGCCAGTCGATTGCCTGATGCCCCTGGTAAAGCGCCAGCCCGACCGGTAGGGTTCTGACCGATTCGGAGCTGGTCAGGATAAAAGGGAAGAGGAAAGAATTCCAATTGGTCAAGAATACCTGGATAGCCAGCACAGCCAGGGCCGGCTTGCATAACGGCATGACCACCCGGAAAAGTATCCGGAACTCCCCGGCGCCGTCAATCCGGGCCGCTTCCTCCATTGACGAGGGCAATGTATCAATATATTGCTTGACCAGGAATATCCCGATCGGATTGACCAGAAAGGGCAGAATCAGGGCGGCATAAGTGTCGTAAAGTCCCAGCCTAAAAATCAATAAGTATAATGGAATTATCATTATATGAACCGGTATCATCAGAACGAAAATAACCGAATAAAACCAGAAACTCCGCCCGATAAAACGATACCTCGAAAGCGCATATCCGACCATAAAACAGAACAATATATTTCCCGCCGTAACTGCCGCTCCCACGATAGATGAGTTAACGAAATACTTTAACATATTGCCGGAAGTGATAATATCATAATATATTAACATGGTAAACGATGAAGACAAAAAATTGCCGAAACCAAGCCCTGAAGTGGCCGGCATAAGGGAAACGCGAAACATCCACAGCAGTGGAAACACCATGACCAACAGAATCAGGCTGAGAGCGATATATTTGATTATTTTCATTGCATCCCCCGTTGCTTCAACAGGCCGAACTGGGCCAATGAGAACACCGCAATAATCAGAAACAGGATATATGCGGCTGCCGATGCATATCCGAATTCGAACCGGCTCAATCCTGTGTCATAAATGAAATAAACCGCCGTCGAGCTGCCATATCGTCCCTTGGTCATGACAAAAATCTCGACAAAGACCTGAAATGATTTGATGGTATTGATAACGATTATAAATAACATGACCGGTTTGAGAAGGGGCAGGGTTATTGAGAAAAATTTCCTGGCGGCGTCTGCTCCGGCAACTTCGGCCGCCTCATATAGTTCTTCAGGTATTGACTTTAACCCGGCCAGAAACAATAGCATATAATAGCCCACCGACATCCAGACATCCATGGCCATAACCGCATACAGAGCGGTTCGGTTCGACAGCAGGAACCCGTTTTCGGGCGGCGACAGTCCGATCATATCGGCCAGCATAAAAATGTAGCCGCCCCGGGAATAAAGATTGGTAAATATCAACGCAATGACCACCATTGAAGTTATCGATGGCATAAAATAGGCAGAACGGAACAACGTCCGGCCAGGGAAGTTTTTATTTAATAAGAGGGCAAACGTAAGCGCTATAACCGTTGTAAATGGAATTGTCCCGACAACAAAAATAAAGGTATTCTTCAGTGCCGTCAGAAATTCCTGATCCGAAAAGAGGGCGGCAAAATTACCAAAACCGACCCAGTTGTAGGTCGGTTTAAGTAATTTGTAATCGGTAAAGCCAAGATATAAGGAAAAAAGCAGGGGAAAGAGCCAGAATACCAGAAATGTTATTACCCATGGCGAGGCAAACAAATATCCGGCAAACTGGCGTTTTTTCATTCCTTGAAAATCAATTCTTTGATTTTATGATTGGCCTCATAAAGCGACTCGGCGACCGGGGCATCATTAAACAAGACATCTTCCAACATTCTTTCAATTATGTCCTCAACATACACCCACTGAGGCGTAGCCGGCACCATTTCCGACATATTCATCTGCTTAACAAAAGTCTGCAAATTCACATCCGAAGTAAAAAACGTATCGGTCGTGGCCGCCTTGCTGGATGGATTGGTCGAGTAATTGGCTTTGCAGAAAAGCAGTTGATTGTCCTTATTGGTGATAAATTCCATAAATCGAGCCGCTTCCGTTTTATTTGCAGAGCCGGCGCTCACGGCCAGATATTCGCCGCCGGCGAATGATTTACCCGGATATTTCGGGCCGGGAATCAGCGTCGTCACAAAATCAAGCTGAATATTTTCATTCTTTATTCTCTTGAGAAGCCAGTCGCCGGAAATTATTACACCTATTTTACCTTCCAGAAAAGCATCCTCGAGCCGGCGCTGCGTGTCCACCATCGAACAACTGTCACTCAATTCCTTGTAAAACTTGAGCGCGCGGTAGGCTTTATCACTGGCGAAGACCGAATATTTTCCATCAAGACTGACAATACGCCCGTCGGCCGCCCAGAAAAACGGCAGGAATTTCTTGTATAGACGATGCTTCTCCGCCGCATTGGAGCCAAAACCATAAATATCCTTACCCAGCGAGTCAATCTTATAACAAACTTCTTTCAATTGATCCCAGTTGATCGGAACATAATTCTCGCCCAAACCGGCCTTGCGCAGTAAATCCCGATTAATGAACAAGATCCTTGTTCCCAGAATCCAGGGTCGGGCATAAATCCGATCTTTCCATATACCCGCCGACCATCCCAGGAAATTGGCGGTATCCTTAATGACATCTTCGGTTATGTCGGCCAATTGCCCGGCTGACGAGAAT
This sequence comes from candidate division Zixibacteria bacterium HGW-Zixibacteria-1, assembly GCA_002838945.1. Lineage (NCBI taxonomy): Bacteria > Pseudomonadati > Candidatus Zixiibacteriota > candidate division Zixibacteria bacterium HGW-Zixibacteria-1. Next base: position 42,756 of record PGXB01000012.1, on the reverse strand, counting down.
TCCGCCACCCAATCCGACCCGAGTTCGATTATATCGGGAGCGGTTCCTGACGAAAAAGCGATGACGATTTTTTCATGGCCATCGGCCCAGGTAAGATCGGTCAGGTTGATTTTTACATTCGGATTGGCCGCTTCATAATCGGCCGCAATTTTCTCGATTGTCGGCTTAATAGCCGGATCGGTCCAGAATTGCCACCATTCAAGGGTGACCTGGCCCACCTGCTGCCGGTCACCTGAGCAATATAGCAGAGCGGCCGCCAGCAATAATATGGCTGATAAGATGATATGTTTTTTCATAAGATCGAGAATATAATCAGAGGACACTGATGTCAAGCTAAACTTTTTGTTGATTTCGAATTGAGATAATCATTTACTCAGAATATGCGCGATTTTTCAAGGATTTTATCATATTTAACCGTTATAATTGCCTTCGCCGGACCAGCCCTGGCATCGAACGAAATTGCCGAAACCGGCGACTGGCTGAATCCGAATACCCTTTCCACCCTTATTTTTTCGATTCTTTCGCTTTTAATAGTGCTTTATGCCATATGGTCGGTCAAATCCGGCAGAAAATTCAAAATTCGCGAAATCCCCGGTTTGAAAGCGGTCGATGAGGCGGTTGGCCGGGCCACCGAAATGGGTTCCCCGATATTATATACACCCGGGTGGGGTGGGGATATTCAGAGACCGACAACCATCGCTTCGATGAATATTCTTTCATCGGTAGCCACCAAAACCGCCGAATATGACACACGGATAATATATCCGACCCACGACCCGGTTATTATGGCGGTGGCACAGGAAGTGGTTAAAGAAGCCTGCATCAAGGTCGGACATCCGGATCGTTACAGGGCCGAAGACATCTTCTATATTTCATCATCGCAATTCGGCTATGCCGCGGCGGTGGATGGTATCATCAGCCGTGAAAAACCGGCTTCGGTTTTTCTCCTGGGGACATTCGAAGCCGAATCGCTGATCCTGGCCGAAACCGGCAATGCCATCGGTTCGATCCAGATCGCCGGAACCGACTCGACCATTCAGTTGGCCTTTTTCATCGTCGCCTGCGATTACACGTTAATCGGCGAGGAATTATTTGCCGCCTCCGGCTATCTGTCGGGGAATGAATCCATTTTATCATCAGTCAAGGCACAGGATATAATAAAAATTCTGATTGCACTATTTATAATAGTAGCGATGATTTGGGCCACCATCGACCCGTCATCAACCTGGTGGGTGTTCTGATGCGCAGCAAGATTCCACTCATCGTCTGCCTGGTTTTCGGCGTTATCATGTTTGCCCAGTATTTTTCGTCACATTCGCTGGCCCGGTCGGTCAACACCAATATCCTCGAATGGTGGCAGATTATCTTTGCCTTTACCTTGTTTGTGGGCGTCGGGGCCTTTGTCAAAAACAGCCTGAAAAGCATCAGTCGCGGAAAAGAATCGCCATACAAAACAATCGGCCTTATTGGCTTGGTCCTTATGCCGATCCTGGCCGTTATCGGGGGCACGAAAATCGGTTCACCGTTCCTGTGGTCCTTCGAGAACATGCTGGCCCCGATGCAGGCGACTGTCTTCTCGCTGCTGGCCTTCTTTGTTGCCTCGGCATCCTACCGTGGTTTCCGCGCCCGAACGGTCTCAGCTACCATCCTGCTCCTGACCGCCCTGATTGTATTACTTGGCCGCATTCCTATAGCCGAAATGATTTCGGAATCATTTCCCAAAGTGACATTCTGGATACAGAGCTATCCGTCGATGGCCGCCCGGCGCGCAATCCTGATCGGTATCGGCCTTGGATCGATGACGACCGCGTTGCGCGTCATTCTTGGAATCGAGAGAACCTATCTGAGGGGTGAATGATGGAACGACTGCGCACCAGATGGATCATATTTTCGGGACTGGCCATTGTCGTAATCGCCGCCTATCTGGTCACGGTCAGATTCAAAACGGTCCCGTCTCCGGCGACCCTAAAAGCTTATGAATATATAGAGACACTGCCGGAATCCTCGATTGTCATCTTTTCCTTCGATCATGAAGCCTCGTCGCTTCCGGAAATTCAACCCATCGCCCTGGCGCTCCTGCGTCATGCATTTAAAAATAATATAAAGATCGTTGGTCTGTCATTATTCGCGGAAGGCACCGCCATAGGTTATAATCTTATGAATAAAACAGCCGGAGAATACGGCAAAGTGTACGGCCGCGATTATGTCTTTCTCGGCTTCAAACCGCAATATATTTCGGCCATACTCGGCATGGGCGAATCGATCAAACGCGTCTTCCCCGAGGATTACCTGGGCAATGCTGTCGATACTCTGCCGCTCATGAACAATGTAGATAAATATGATAAAATTGCGATGATCGTTTCCATTGCCGACGGCGATCGTACGGTGCAGTGGGTGGAATATGCCGGGGCGCGTTATAATCAGGCGGTTATGGCCGGGTTGACGGCGGCCATGATCACATCTTATGATCCGTATCTCTCATCGGAACAACTCTATGCCGTTGTCGGCGGTCTGCGTGGCGCGGCCGAATATGAAAATCTGCTCGATCAGCGGGGCGGCGGAACGCGCGGCATGCTGGCGCAGTCGGCGGCGCATCTCTACATTATTGTCCTGGTTGTTATCGGGAATGTCGTTTATTTCAGGGGCCGCCGCAAGAGGGGAGGGGCATAAAATGGACATCGGGACGCTGGTGGCAGGGCTTCTCACTCTCGCGATATTTTCATTCTTATATAAAGATAATCCTGTTTATAAAACGGCGGAATCATGGCTGATCGGCCTCTCGATCGGTTATGCCCTCGTCATTTTCTGGCAGACAACCATAATTGACCTGCTGCTCGTTCCGCTTTTTTCCGACGGAAGATTGATCCTGATAATTCCCTTGATTCTGGGCCTGATGATGTTCAGCCGCTTCTCGAAACAGACCGCCTGGATGTCGCGCATTCCCATTGCGCTTATGATCGGTGCCGGCGCGGGCGTGGCCATTCCTGCCATGCTCTATGCCCGAACCCTGAAGCAGATGTCGGCTTCGGTTATGCCCCTTATGGAAAACGGGTCCTTTAACATCGAGGCCCTTGTGGTCGCTCTTGGTATCATTTCGACCCTGGCTTATTTTTATTTCAGCCGCGAGCATGAAGGTTTTATGGGCAAGACGGCCAAACTGGGGACATATTTCCTGATGATTTTCTTCGGGGCGACTTTCGGATATACCGTCATGTCGAGAATGTCCACCTTCATCGGTCGTGTCGATTTTCTTTTAACCGATTTTCTCCACCTGATAAAATGACCTGTCCCCGGTGCCGGACTAAGATGATTGAGCAGAAACGCTCCTATCATAAGAGACGGAAATGGATCTGCCCCAAATGCGGCAAGGTCCGTTTTCAGGAAATCAAGGAAAAGAAGTGATTGCAGCTGTCGAATATTTTATGCGTATATCGGTATATCAAATCGGAAATAGAAATATATGGACATAAAAATCGGAACATCCGGCTACAGCTTTGATGACTGGAAAGGAACATTTTACCCGACCGATATTCAAAAGGGAAAGATGTTTGATTATTATATTCAGCACTTCAGGACAGTTGAGATTAATTCCACCTACTATCACATTCCGCATCCGGCGGTGATGGCCAATATCGAGAAGAAATCGCCGGCCGATTTCGAGTTTATTGTCAAGACCCCGGATATACTGACCCATAAAAGAAAAAATATCGAACCCGCCGTGAAGGCCTTTGATGAATGCCTGAAACCGATGATCGAGGCGGGCAAACTCAAAGGCATCCTGGCGCAGTTTCCATATTCCTTCAAATTCAACCAGGCCAATCTGGATTATTTGAAATATTGTCGGGAACTGCTTGAGAAACATAATCTCTTTGTCGAATTCCGCCATAATAGCTGGGTCAACCGGACCATGTACGACAACCTGAAAAGCGACCGTATCGGCTATGTCGCGGTCGATGAGCCTCCGCTTTCCGGGCTTCTGGCGCCCGATTTATTCAATACCACCGAGACCGCCTACATCAGGCTTCACGGCCGCAACAGCGAACACTGGTGGCGGGGCGGCTCGCTACGCTACGATTATGATTATACCAAAGAAGAACTCGAGCAATGGAAAGAAAAAATCAAAAAACGTGAGGACAAATTCAAAAAACTGTACATTTTTTTCAACAATTGCCACCTTGGCCAAGCCGTTAAAAATGCCCGAGAAATGATGCAAATGCTTGAAGTGTAGTTTTTTGTTGACCTGGCAAAGCAAATTTATTAATTGGAAAGTTTATAGGATGTTATGGAAAAGTATCTTGAAATACAGAATATCCGCAAGGCCTATGAAGGCAAGGTCGCGGTTGACAATCTGAGCTTGACCGTGCCTAAGGGCGCGATTTACGGCATTATCGGCCCCAATGGGGCCGGCAAAACGACAACCATTCGCATGATTATGGATATCATTGCGCCCGATTCCGGTAATATCCTGATCGACGGCAAGAAACCGGGCAGTGACTTCAAGAATTATGTCGGTTATCTGCCGGAAGAACGCGGTCTTTATAAGAAAATGAAGCTGGAAGAGGTTATTGTTTTTTTTGGCGAACTCAAGGGCGTCAGCCGGAAAAACATTTTGCCCGAAATCGATCCCTGGTTGAAACGAATGTCACTGCATGAATACCGCTTGCGAAATGTCGAGGAACTCTCCAAAGGTATGCAGCAGAAACTTCAATTCGTCACCACCATGATCCACAAGCCGAAACTGATTATTCTCGACGAATTGTTTTCGGGACTCGATCCGATCAACATCGAGCTTATAAAGGACATCTTGCTTGAGGAAAAACGGCGCGGCACTACCATTTTGTTTTCGACACACGTTATGGAGCAGGCCGAGAAACTATGCGACTTTATTTGCCTGATAAACCGGGGAAAGAAGGTCCTGGACGGCAGCCTGACCGATGTCAAAGCGCGCTTTGGCACCGACAGTATTCAGGTCGATATCGAAGGTGACGGTGCCTTTGCCAGAGAAATCCCCGGCGTCGATTCGATCACCGAGTTTAATAATTATATCGAACTTAAGCTGGGCGACAAGGCCGATACCCAGTTGATTTTAAGGCGGCTGTCGGAAAAAGTATATGTCAAGCGCTTCGAGATCGTTGAACCGTCGCTTTATAATATTTTTATCTCGGTTGCCAAAGTCAATCCCGAGGAACTTAAGCCGGGGGGAGGGGTGACTAATGAATAAGCTGTGGGTTATTATCAGTCGTGAATACGCCCAGGTCGTCAAAAAGAAATCATTTTTGATCGGCATCATCCTTCTGCCTGTTTTTATGATAGGCATAACCGTTCTGCCGGCCCTTCTGGCAAATAAAAAACCGGCAACCTCCATGAACATGGCTATTATCGATCTTGACGGCCGCAAGGTCGGGGAGAAGTTCGCGGAGAAATTGGAAAGATACAAGTTGGATGACAGCAGCCTGACCTATGAGGTTGGGGAAATATACAATATCGATGCTTCCGATTCCGCCAAATATGCCGCTGTTCGGGCCCAGCTCGATACCGCTCTCGAGTCCAACAAGATTAAAAGTTATCTGGTCCTGTTCGATGGCATTGTCGAAAATGACTCCTGCATCGTCGTCGCGAAATCCTTCAGTTTCCGCACTGCCGATCGGTTCGACTGGACCATTACCAGGGTCCTTACCGAGGCGCGTCTGGCCAACACCGAGATCAATCTGGGCATTGATTCGGTTCTGAGTCTGACGCATCGAACCGAATTCACTCAGATGGCGCCAGGTGAAAAACAACGCAATTTTGAGATAATCTATCTGGCCGGAATCGTTTTTGTCATGATCATTTTTGGTACCGTGGTCGGGTATGGCCAGATATTGATGCGGTCGGTGATTGAGGAAAAGAATTCGCGCATCGTGGAAGTTATGGTGTCCTCGGTGACATCATTCCAGCTGATGGCCGGCAAAATAATCGGCCTGGGCATGGCCAGCCTGACCCAGGTGGCGATCTGGATGGTCATCGGTATGGGAATTTACTTTTTCCGGGGAGATTTAAGCATCAGCGCCGAAATTTCCGATGTTCTGTTCAATCCGGTCCTGATATTCTTTTTTGTGATCTATCTGATTTTGGGATATCTGTTGTATTCGACCCTGTTCGCCCTGATCGGTTCCATCGTTAATTCGGAAAAAGAAGCTCAGGGTTTCGTCTTTCCCATTACCATGACCGTCATGCTGCCGATTATTTTATCCATGTATATCGTACAGGAGCCGGAATCCACGCTCGCCGTTATCCTGTCTTTGATTCCGTTCCTGACACCGACCATGATGCTGGTCCGGCTGAATATTATCAGCCCGACCGGTTTCAGCCTTGCCAATCCGATTATCATGCAGTCATTCCTGGGCATGGTTATTACAATATTGACGATATTGGCCGCGATCTGGGTGGCCGCGAAAATATTCAGAGTCGGCATTTTGATGTATGGCAAACGGCCGACTTTACCGGAAATAATAAGATGGATTAAGTATTGATGACACAAAAAGATCGAAAAGCGAGAAATAGAGTTATATTACTTTCCGTTATAGGAGTTCTGGCTTTATTTCTAATATTCCAGAATGTTATCCTGACCGAGTCGGAATCGAAAACGCTTTCGTCAGGACAAAAACCTGCAGAAAAAGATCTTTTCGATTTCGAATTGCCCGACAGCAATATCTCGCGGGCTCTCCATCTCAATTTGAAATCGGCCATAGCCGTCAATAATAAAACGGGCGAAGTGCTGTACTGCTATAATGCCGATGATGTTCGGCCGGTGGCCTCGATTTCGAAGCTGCTGACCGCCATGGTGGTCCTTGATCATTATGACCCCGACACCGTGATCACCATCACCAAGGAAGATGCCACGCGCTCGGCCCGGTCGCTTTTCAGAGTGGGGGATAAGGTCAGGGCCAAAGATCTCCTGCATTCGGCCCTGCTTCAATCCGACAATCGCGCCGCTCGGGCTCTGGCCCGCACCATTGCCGGCGATCTTGAGAAATTTGCGGAAATGATGAATGACAAGGCCGATGATATCGGTCTTAAAAATACTCGCATGTGCGAGCCGACCGGACTTGATGAAAAGAACTGCGCTACCGCCGCCGATTGCGCCCGCCTGATCAACACCGCCCGGACGCTTTACCCTGAAATCGGCCGCATTACCAGTCTTAAAAAATATGTCTTCAAGCCGGTCAATCGCAAAAATACCAAGAAACTCGTTAACACCAACAAAATGATTTTCTCCAAATACAAGGTCAAAGCGGGGAAAACCGGCTTTATTCTGGAATCCGACTATTGCCTGACCACAATTCTTGAGGACGGCCTCGGCCGCGAAATTACAGTGGTCGTCCTGGGCGCTCCGGGTCCCCAGACCCGCTTCCGCGAGGCCCGCAAGCTGGCCAATTACGCCTTCAAAAAAGCGGGATGATGTTCGCCCCATTACATTTCTTGACAAATCCCTCCTAATTATATAATATTCCAAATATCTGGCGGTAAATTTAGTTTTCAGTTTTTTAAATGACGCCATTAAACCCATTAAACAAGGTCAATGAGATAGGTTTTAGGCTCTACATGGGGAAAATAAATCTAATTTCCTTGAAGATTATAGTGATTGCTTCAATTATTGGCTGTCTGGCAACATCCGCCATGGCTTTAAGCCTGAAAAAAGGAGATAAACTTAAAATTGTCGTTTCCGGCGGTCAAGATTATATGGGAGATCTGCTGCTTATCGATAGTAAATCGATCACCCTATTGGGCTGGGAGGAAAGGCGATTCGCGGCCAAGGAAATTGAGAAAGCCTATATATGGAAAAAGAACCGGGCCGTGCCCAAGTCTTATGGCTTTCTATTCGGCCTTCCGGTGGGGGCGCTGGTTGGATATATATATGAAAAAGAAATCAAAAATGACTACACTTACACTTTTATTGGATCGAGATCGGTAAAGGAACGAACCGACCCGGACACAAAGACAATTGTGATCTTTGCTTGTGGCGGCGGTCTCGCCGGGGCTATAGTCGGATCATTTATAAATGGCTATGAGCCTATCAAGCTAAGCGATTTATTTCGGACCTCAGTGGATATCAACGCCAATTACAGCCCTCAAAAGCATGGCATAAATCTGATCTTTAGTTATTCATTCTAACAATTAATAACCCGCCGGTCTTATTTGAGAGGAGTAGGTTATGAATGCGCGTTTGGTTATAATATGGTGTCTCAAAAGATATATTATGTTAACTTATACAATCAAGCAAATAGGCCTTTCTGAGAAGGCCCACCTGAATTTAGACATTATATCTTATTTGATAACTATGTTTACCAGGCGGTTCGGTATATAGATCTTCTTTATAATCTCTTTTCCGTCGGTGTATGCCTTTACCCTGGTATCCTTGAGAGCGGCACTAATAACTTCATCCTGCGCCATGTCGCGAAGCATCTCCATGTCCGAGCGAAGCTTACCGTTGACCTGGATGGCAATCGTGACCGTGTCGAATTTGACCGCATCAGGGTCGTAATCCGGCCAGGCCGACCGGAATACCGAAAGTTCATTGCCGCACAGCTGCCACATTTCTTCGGCCAGATGCGGCGCCAGCGGCGCAATCAGTTGAATCGCCTTCAATATTATATAGTCATTTAGAGTATCACTTTTGATCTGGTCCGGCTTATAGTCATGTTCCAGCTCCATCAGGGCCGCAATGGCGGTGTTAAATTGCAGTCGGTCAATATCTTCAGAGACTCTTTTGACGGTTTGATTTAACTTTATATAAGTATTCTTCTCGTAATCGCTCAAATCGGACAGCTTAAAGTAAGACTTTAAGTCCGGATGGCTGCCGCGATACTGGCCGGTCATCGGGAAAAATCGATTCCTGACAAATTTCTCGATTCCCACCAGAACATCATCCGACCAGAGAACTTCTTTCTCCGATGGCGCTGTGAAATACATCCCCAGCCGCGAAATATCAATACCCCGCTGATCCATGAGACCGATCGGGGAGACGACATTGCCTCTCGACTTCGACATCACTTCGCCCTTGGCATCCATCACCATCCCCAGGTTGAACAAAATTACCGCCGGTTCTTCATCCTTGACCCAGCCGATATCCTTCAGGAATTTCTGAAAAAACCGGAAATAAATCAGGTGCCCGGTGGCGTGGGTGATTCCGCCGATATATTTGTCGATCGGCATCCAGGGATCGAGTTTGCCGTTGTCGAACGGCTTTTGCTCGTTGTGCGGATCGGCATAACGCAAATAATACCAGGACGAGCAGACGAACGTGTCCATCGTATCCGGATCGCGCTGCGCCTCTCCCCCGCAATCGGGACATTTTACATGCATATATTCGGGCACATCGGCCAGCGGCGAACGCCCCTTGGGAATATAATTCTCAACCTCGGGCAAAAGCACCGGCAAATCCTTCTCTGGAACTGCGACGGTCCCGCATTTCGGGCAATGAATAATCGGTATGGGCGCGCCCCAGTAACGCTGACGCGAAATCAGCCAGTCGCGCAGTTTGTAATTGACTTTCTTGCGGCCGATGCCTTTTTCCTCGGCATAATTACCGACACCGCGGATCGCCTCTTCCCCCGCCAGCCCGTCAAAATGCGCCGAGTTGACCATAACGCCATATTCGGTATAAGCATCATCCATCTCATCGACCTTCAATGTCGTTTTGGCATCGGGGTGAATGACCACCTTTATCGGGATTTTATACTTTTTCGCGAACAGGAAATCACGGCTGTCATGGGCCGGGACCGCCATCACCGCGCCGGTACCATAGCCGGCCAGGACATAATCGGCCACCCAGAGCTCGATTTCTTCACCGTTGAAGGGGTTGATGGCATATTTTCCGGTGAAAACACCATCTTTCTCGCCGACGGCGGCGGCCCGATCGATTTCCGAACGCATCAGCACTTCTTTTTTATACTGTTCGACTTTTTCCTTATATTCGCCTTTAAGATTCAGCTTTTCCACCAGCGGCGATTCGGGAGCAATAGCCATAAAAGTTACGCCATAGATAGTGTCCGGGCGGGTGGTGAAAATCGGCATCTTTTCGCCGGTTTCCTTTATTATGAAATCCACTTCGAGGCCGTATGACCGCCCGATCCAGTCTTTCTGCATCATTTTGACATTTTCCGGCCAGCCGGGAAGCGTGTCCAGGCCGTCGATCAGCCGATCGGCATAGTCGGTGATCCGGAAATACCACTGGGTCAATTCCTTTTTTTCGACCTGCGTATCGCATCTTTCGCACTTGCCGTCAACCACCTGCTCATTGGCCAGCACCGTTTTATCCTCAGGACACCAGTTGACCCAGCCCTTTTTCTGATAGGCCAGCCCCTTTTTGAATAGCTGAACAAACATCCATTGCGTCCATTTGTAATAATCGGGACTGCAGGATGTCACTTCGCGAGACCAGTCAAATGAAATGCCGGTTGTCTGGAGGGTCTTGCGCGAGGTTTCGATATTTTTATAGGTCCATTCAGCCGGATGAAGCCCGCGCTGGATCGCCGCCCGCTCCGCCGGCAGGCCGAAAGCATCCCAACCGAAAGGATGCAGCATGTCTTTGCCCTTCATCATTTGAAAGCGGGCAGTGGCATCGCCCAGGATGTAGTTACGGAAATGTCCCATGTGAATATCGCCCGACGGATAAGCGAACATGACCAGCATGTAATATTTTTCGCCGCGAGGATGATCCGGAGCCTTGTACAACTGCTGCTCATCCCAGACCTTCTGCCACTTCGACTCTATTTCCTTAAAGTTATACTTTAACATTTTCTTTTCCACATTTTCCATAACGGCCTTAGCCTTTCACTTTTTCCAGAATCAAAAACACGAATTTATGCAAAATAAATACATATATCAAGAATTTTCGGACATAGTGGTAAATATATTAGACCTGCGGATTGATATTCCGCGAACGAATCCTGTTAAGCAATATGGTTCCGGCGGCATAGGCATTCAGTGTCGCCCCCTTAATTTTCTCCACCAGGCCAAGGGGGCCGCCCTCAATTTTGGCTACTGTCGAAAACAAGGTGTCGGTGGTATAGACAGCATATCTGGGAACGGTAAAGTCGTATTGGCTTTTCCTGAAGTATGACAGTGAAAAGCCATTCTTATAGCCGGACTTTGCGGCCCATAGCTCTACATTTCGATTGAAGCGCCCGAAGGGGTAGCTGATATATTTAACCTCTCCCCCGGTTAAATCTTCAAGTCTTCTTTTTGAGTGCTCCAATTCGACCCTTAGACCTCTTTCGGACAGGGCCGTCAAATCAATATGCGAATTCCCGTGCGAGCCGATTTCGATTCCAAATTCGGCGATTTCGGCGATCTGTGCCTCATTCAGGTGCATCGTTTTGAGGATATTTCCGGTATAGTCCCAATCAGCTCTTTTACCTATATATCTGGCCGGAATAAAAACAACCCCGGTCAGATTCAGTTCCCTTAATATCGGAAAGGCATGCTCGTGGAATGATTCATATCCGTCGTCGAAGGTCAGGCAGACCTTCTTTCTGTTTGCGGGAAGGCTCAGATACTTATCCAGGGTGAAAAACTGGAAGCCCGCTTCAAGCAGGTCTTTAAGAACTTTTCGCAATCGCTTTGGATGATAGTTGTTAAGACCGAAGTGCCGCCTGCTGTCGGTGTGATGAAAGGTCAGGATTGCCATTTCACTGAGGTGTTAAATTCAGATTTTAAAGAAGCGACCAATCCACTTTGCTGAGATCTTTTTCACTGGCCGAACCGAGAGCTGTCACCGCTATATTATCCGGAACAAGAATTTTCCGCGCGGCTTCAATGATATTATTCGCCGTCAGCTTATTGATTGCCCGCAAAGCTTCTTTTATCGGAATATATCGACCCGTCACGGTCTCCTGCCGACCCAGCCGATTCATCCGGCTTGATGTCGATTCCATCCCAAGAATCAGGCCGCCCTTTAGCTGATCTTTAATCATCTCGATTTTTTCATTCGGCAGACGCGATCTCTTCACCTTTCGAAACTCTTTGAGCATCGTCTCGACCGCTTCATGCAGGTGCTTGCGGTCGGTGGCCAGATACGCTCCGAAAACGCCGCAATCCCGGTAAAAATCCGGAAACGTAAAAACCGTATAGGCCATTCCGCGATCTTCCCGGATCTTCTGGAAAAGCACCGATGACATCCCGCCGCCGAGATAATTATTCAGGGCCAGCATCGGCAGCCTTTGCGGAGCCGAATAATCGACACCCGGAAAGCCGACACAAATATGCGTCTGGGTGGAACCGTTTTTTACGAATTGCGACGAGAATCCCTCGGGATATTTCGCCGGCAGGCAATGAGAATCATTGCCCGGCGGAAAATGAAGTTTTTCATTGACGAGGCCGACCAGCTTTTGATGCAATATGTTCCCGGCGGCAGCAATGACAATCCGTCCCGCCAGATAATTATCATTCATGTATTTTCGAATAACCGGGCGGCTGAAAGTCAAAACATTTTCTTCCGTTCCCATAATCGGCCAGCCCAGCGGCTGACCCCGCCAGAAATGATCCGAAAAGAGTTCATGGATCCGGTCCGACGGCGTCTCATTAACTTCGCGAATTTCCTCGGCGACGACCGATTTCTCCCGTTTGATATTGAGAGAAGTAATCGTCGAATTCATGAGAATATCAGAGAGAACATCCACGGCCAGATCAAGATGCTTATCGAGGACCAGGGCATGAAAACAGGTCTGCTCGCGGGATGTGTATGCGTTCAGCGAACCGCCGAGCGCTTCCAGAGATAACGCAATAGCCTGTGCGCTGCGGGAACGGGTTCCCTTGAAAAGCATATGCTCGATAAAATGCGTGATCCCGTTCTTATCACTGGTTTCATCTCGCGAACCGACATCAATCCAGATGCCGATCGCCGTCGACCGGACACCTGGAATTTTTTCGGTGACAATCCTCAACCCGCTGTCGAGGATTGTCTTATTATAAACACTATTCTGTTTTATCGTCATTCTATGACCGGCTGCCCGCTACTTGGAACGCGCCCCGTCTTTCAGGAGTGCTTTGCGCGACAAGCGGATTTTTCCTTCCGGATCGATAGCGATGACTTTCACCTCGACCTGGTCGCCGAGTCTGAAGAAGTCTTCCACACGGGCCACGTGCCCGACATCGATTTCCGAAATGTGAAGCAAGCCGTCCGTTCCGGGAAGAATTTCGATGAAGGCGCCGAAATTGGTTATGCGCCTGACCGTGCCCATATAGACCTTGTTGACCTCGGCCTCTTCGGTCAGCGATTCAATCATTTCCTTCGCCTTTTCACCGGCCGCAGCATCGACCGAAGCTATCATGACGGTACCATCATCTTCGATATCGATCTTGGCGCCGGTAGCCTCGACGATCGACCTGATCATCTTGCCGCCCGGTCCAATAACCTCACCGATCTTCTCGACCGGAATCTTGATGGTTAGGATTCTGGGTGCATAGGACGACAGGTTGTCCCGATTCTTGCTGATGACCTCATTCATCTTGCCCAGAATGTGAAGTCTTCCCTGCCGGGCCTTCTCCATCGCCTGGGCCATCAAATTGAGGTCGATACCGGTGATCTTGATATCCATCTGAAATGCGGTGATACCTTTGTCGGTGCCGGTTACCTTGAAGTCCATGTCGCCGAAATGATCCTCATCGCCGAGGATGTCGGTCAGAATGATGACTTTGTCATCATCTTTGATCAGTCCCATGGCCACGCCGGCCACCGCTGTTTTGGTCGGCACGCCGCCGTCCATAAGGGCCAGCGATCCGCCGCAAACCGAGGCCATCGAGGATGAGCCGTTCGATTCGAGGATATCGGAAACGATGCGAATCGTGTAAGGGAATTTCCCCTCGACCGGAATAATCGGCTGGAGAGCCCGCTCGGCAAGAGCACCATGCCCGACTTCCCGGCGGCTGACGCCGCGAATCGGACGCACTTCACCTACCGAAAATGACGGGAAGTTATAATGCAGCATGTAGCTCTTGGTTGATTCGCCCTCAAGGTCGTCAATGCGCTGCTCGTCGATCTTGGTGCCGAGAGTCAGTGTCACCAGCGCCTGGGTCTGGCCGCGTGTGAACAGCGCCGAACCGTGCGTTCGCGGCAGGACGCCGACCTCGCAGGTGATTGGACGCACCTCATCGGGGCCGCGGCCGTCAATGCGGCGTCCTTCTTTGATGATCATCTCACGCATGATGGAAGCATCCAGATCGTGAATGATGTTCCCGATGGTCCCTTCCATCTCCGGAAACTCTTCCGCCAGGGCCTCCTTGATTTCATCATTCAGTTTGTGCTTCAGGTTCCGGCGTTCGTCCTTGTCGGCAATCCTGTTGTATTCATTCAATTTCGCGTTGGCCATTTCGGTGATTTTATTCTTCAAGCCTTCATCAACCGTTTTCGGTGCAAACTCTATCTTCGGTTTGCCGGCCAGCCCGCGTAATTCCTCGATTTTAGCCACGATCATTTTGATATGCTCATGACCGAAAGCCAACGCCTCGATCATTTCCGCTTCGGATATCTCACGGCCGCCCCCTTCGACCATGGTGATCGATCCGGCGGATCCGGCGACGGTAATATTGATATCCGATTCCTCGAGTTCCTTGAAGGTCGGGTTGATAATCAGCCGGCCGTCAATGCGTCCGATCCTTACTCCGGCGATGGTCTTGACAAAAGGAATGTCGGATATGGTCAATGCGGCCGAAGTCCCGATAAGACACAAAATATCAGCGTCATTTTCCTGGTCGGCGGATAGTACAATATTATGGCATTGCACTTCATTGACGAACCCCTCGGGGAAAAGCGGTCTGATCGGCCGGTCGATAATCCTCATTGAAAGGATTTCTTTCTCGGACGGTCTTCCCTCACGCTTGAAAAAGCCCCCGGGAATTTTTCCGGCTGCATATGTTTTCTCACGATAATCGATCGTAAGTGGGAAAAAATCGCGGCCGTCGTTCGGATCATCGCCGCTGACCACCGCCGACAGAATGACCGTATCCGCCAGCCGTACCATAACGGCTCCGTTTGCCTGTTTGGCGACCTTTCCTGTCTCGATGCTTAGTGTTTTGCCGCCTATTTCCAGTTCAACTCGTTGTTCCATAAAAAAGCTCCTGCGTTATCGTCTGATGTTTAGCTGATCGATCAAATGACGATAACTTTCAATATCACGATCTTTTAAGTAATCGAGCAGCCGTCTGCGCTGTCCGACTTTTTTCAACAACCCTCTGCGGCTGTGAAAGTCCTTGTTGTGCATTTTCAAATGCTCTGTCAGGGCCGTAATGTCCTCCGACAGGATGGCTATTTGCACTTCAGGCGACCCGGTATCTTTGTCGTGCAGCCTGTACCGTGCAATAATATCCTCTTTTTGTTCTTTGGTGATAGCCATTGATTAATTCTCCTCTATTTCTTCGTCATTAGAATTTTTTTCTTGTCCAGCTTAATCTGCTCGACGAGAGCATCGGTATTGGGGTATTTGCGATTTTCCCGGATATATACCTCCGGGTAGCAGAACAACTCGGCACCGTAAATATTTTCATCGAAATCGAAGATATTGATTTCCACCGATTTTGCCTCGGCCGGATTGAAGTGATTCTTGCCGATAAACATCATCCCGTCATATTTGTTTTCCTTTAATTCGACCGAGCAGGAGTAAACACCGTCTGTCGGTAAAAGTTTGCGCTGGCTGTATTCGATATTGGCCGTGGGAAAGCCGATCTTCTTGCCCAGTCCGATACCACCGATAACCTTGCCGCTCAAGGGATACGGATGCCCCAGAAATTCGATTGCACGAGGAAGATTATTCTCAGCCAGCAGGTGTCGTATCCGGGTGGATGATATCGGACGGCCGTTGACAATGACCGGATCGACTATTTCCAACTCGAATGAGTATTTTCGGCTGAGATTCATCAGGTCATTGATCGTACCGGAACGTCCTTTACCGAAAGCATGGTCATAGCCGACAATAAGCTTGGCCAGATTTATCCGTTCCACCAGATAAGTTCTGGTGAATTCTTCGGCGGTTAAATTCATCAGCTCGCGCGTAAAATTGAGAATCAGAAGGGTACCGTCGAGATAATTTTCGAACAGGCGTGCTTTTTCATTCAAGCAGGTTAATAGCAACGGCGGCGAATCGGGCGTTACCAGGACCCGGGGATGAGGTTCGAAAGTAATGGCCAGGGCACGCCCCTGTTTCCGCTCGGCGGCCGTCTTCAATTGATGCAAAATGGCCTGATGACCCAGGTGCAGCCCGTCAAAGGTCCCGATCGTGGCCACTGTCCGGCCGTCAAAGCCCTCGAAATTTTCGATACCTCTAATCAGTTCAAGACTCAATTCAACACCCTGACATATCTAAGTAAGTTATGGTCGGCCCCTTCTCTGAATAAATTGGAATTCACCTCGGCACGACCCACAGCGACTATTTTATTATTATGGTCCTTCAAAGATATCAGTTCGTCGATTTCGAACCGTCCCCCGACCTCAGTGATATCCTTCATTCGGGGAGTGCGTCCGGTCAGAATAAACGGACTGAATTCCTCGTGAACTTTCAGCCAGGGAAAAGGCAGAACCGATTCAATCGGCTTTATATATTTATTCAGGACTCCGGCGTCACGATAATGCTTTGCCTGGCCCAGTGTCATGGCATCCTTCAGACTGTACTGTCCGACCCTGGTTCGGACAAGTGAAGCCAGATGCGCGCCGCACCCGATTTTATTCCCGATATCGTCGGCCAGTGTCCGGATATAAGTACCCTTGGAACAATCGACCGATATATGCAGGTCGGGAAGCTCCATCCTGACAAGCTTGATATCTTTTATTTCGACTTCCTTTTCAGGTAACTCGACTTCTTTGCCTTTCCGGGCCAGATCATACAATCTTCTGCCGTCGACTTTAACCGCCGAATATGGCGGCACTATTTGAGTAATTTTGCCTTTGAACTGCCCGAGCAGCTCGATGATCTCGGCTTCGGTCAGGTCGGGTACCGGATTCGGCTCCACATCCATGTCCAAACCTTCGGTGTCATAGGTCGATGAACGCCGCCCCAGCCTGATCACGGCATCATATGATTTGTCGAGATTGCCCAGGAACTGCGATATTTTGGTGGCCCGTCCAAGGCAGAGTACCAGCAGGCCGGTTGCCCGCGGATCGAGCGTTCCGGTATGTCCGATCTTTTTCTGATCGGTTATCTGCCTTAATTCGTGGATGACCTTATGGCTGGTAACACCGTACGGTTTTTCACAGAGAAGAATGCCGTTATACTGTACCATTGACAATCTCCCTTAAATCCTTCAGGATTTTCTCCTGTGCCGCCTTAAGCGGCAGATCGATTTGAAATCCCGCGGCATTATTGTGCCCGCCTCCGCCGTATCGGTGCGCCACCTCGCCCACATTAATACTGTTACGCGACCGGAGCGATATTTTTGTCGACCCCTCCCCCATTTCCTTGAGCAGGCCGCCGACAATGACGCCTCTTCCGAAAAGAGTATATTCGGCCATGCCCTCGGTGTCGGCCGAATTGAAATCGTTCAGCCGCATCATGTCGTTATCAAGTGCCATCAGGCAAATTTTACCATTGTCAAAAAGCTCAAACTTCGAGAATACTTTTCCGATCAGGCGCATGGTCGATTCGCTGAAAGAATAATAAATGTTGTCGCTTATGTAACGAGGATCGGCGCCCAGTTCGATCAACCTCCCGGCAACCTCCATGGTTTTCCTGGTGGTGGAACTGAACCGAAAGCGCCCGGTGTCGGTGATGATGGCGGTGTACAGCTGTGTCGCCGCCGGGTCATCGATCTTATAACCGACCTCAAGAAAATACTCGGTCAGCATTTCCGCGACGGCGGAAGCCCCGCTGTCGAGATGGGCTATTTTACCATAGCCGCTGTTATCGGGATGATGATCGATATTTATCATCGGCATATTGGCGCCAATAAGGTGTTTCACATCCCCGGTTCTGCCAGGATCGGGACACTCCAGGATAATGGCCAGGTCGAATCTGTCCTCCGATTTGAAATTATCGATCCGAACGATCCGGTCGATGTCGGGAAGAAACATATACTTGCTCGGTATCGATCCATGATTGACGATCCACACCTTTTTGCCCAGGCTGACAAGATATCTTCTTAGAGCCAACTGAGAGCCAAGCGAGTCGCCGTCCGGATCCACGTGCGATGAAATCAGGATGGTTCCGGCACCGGTAATCAGGGTTTCTATTTCTTTATGTATTTTCTTCGTCTTTATCATTTCTCTTATCAGCTATTTCATCGAACAACTTTTCTATTTTCATCCCATGTTCAATCGACGGGTCGAACTGGAAGGAGATCTCGGGCATATATTTGATATTCAACAACCGCCCCAATTGAGCCTGAACGCGGTTCCTGATTTTATCCAGGTAGGCCGACGTTTTACTCTTCGATTTTTCATCACCGAGGACGGAATAAAAGATTTTTGCGAACCGCAAATCCTTGGTAATTTCGACATCGGTGAATGTTACCAGGGAGTCGAGATGGGCGGCGGTATCGTGCTCGAGGAGCAATTGAATATCCCTTAACATCTGACTGCGAATTCTTTCCGATCTCTTGAACTGCTTCATGCTTTCACCTACAAAATCTCCACTCGGTAATCGACCATATTAATCTCGGGTGTTGATGCGATCGTCCCGACGATGCTCGATATGACCTGATCCACAAACACCTTGCTGTTGCTGACCAGTGCCACGCCCACCTGGGCGCTTCTGTGAATGTCGTTCATACCGACTTCCGCCACGGAAACATTAAACCGGCTCTGCAATTTTGCCAAAAGCGGTTTAAGCCTCCTTCTTTTTTCTTTTAATGAGTTTACTCCGGGAAGATTCAGATCAACTACAATTGTACCAACAACCAACCTGCACCCGTCTCTAAATCAGTTTTCTTGCCGTTTCGACCAGTTTATAAACTTCAATGGCATCGCCGACCTTAAGGTCATGGTAATTTTCGACGCCGATTCCGCACTCATAGCCGTTGGTGACCTCGCGGACATCATCCTTGAACCGCTTCAGCGAACTGAGGTGCCCGGTATATACTTTGCGCCCGTCTCGAACTATATGAACTTTATCGGTCCGGTGAATGGCGCCCTCTTTGACAATACACCCGGCGATTACGCCCACTTTGGGCACTCTGAATATCTGCCGAACCTCGGCAACCCCGACAAATTCCTCGCTGATATCCGGCGCCAGCATTCCCTCCAGCGCTTTTCTGATATCGCCTTCGACATCGTAAATGATACTGTATTGTTTAATCTCAACCTTTTCCCGGGAGGCAGCGTCTCTGGCTCGACCGTCGGGTGAGACATTAAATCCGATAATAATCGCGTTTGAGGCTGCGGCCAGAAGGACATCGGATTCATTGATGGCGCCGACACCTTTGTGGATAATAACCGTCCGCACTTCGTCGGTCGCGATTTTGCCCAGGGTCTCCGCGAGCACTTCGGCGGAACCATCGACATCGGCCTTGATAACCAGGCGCAGTTCCTTTATCTGACCATCCTTGATCTGCTCATAGATTTTGTCGAGTGTCGCTCGTCCAAAACCGCGGCGGATCTCGTGTTCCCGGCGCAACTGGGTGCGCTTCTGGGCGATCTCGCGGGCCTCTTGATCGTCGCTTACGACAATGATGCTGTCGCCCGCCTGCGGAACGCCGCCAAGGCCGGTTATACGGACAGGCGTGGCCGGTCCGGCGATACGCAGCTTTTTGTCGCGATCGTTAAGCATTACCCTGACATGGCCGTAGTAACTTCCGGCCACGATCGGGTCGCCCACTTCTATGTGACCCGTCTGAATGATGATGGTGCTTATGGGACCGCGCCCTTTTTCCAGATTCGCTTCGACGACAATACCCTGGCCGCGGATATACGGGTCGGCTTTCAAATCGAGCAATCCGGCCTGAAGCTCAATCATCTCGAGCAGGGTCTCGATGCCCTGTCCCGTCTTGGCCGAAACCTCGACCATAATATTCTTGCCGCCCCATTCTTCCGGCATCAGGTTATGCTTCGCCAGCTGCTGGCGGATCATATCGGGATTGGCCGTCGGTTTATCGATCTTGTTAATGGCTACCACGATTGGAACACCGGCGGCACGGGCATGATCGATAGCCTCAACCGTCTGCGGCATCACGGCGTCATCAGCGGCAACCACGAGAACGACGATATCGGTAATCTGCGCCCCGCAGGCCCTCATGGCCGTAAAGGCCTCATGACCAGGGGTATCGATAAAAACTATCTTATTGGTCGGTCCGGAAACTTCATAAGCGCCGATATGCTGGGTGATCGCCCCGGCTTCCTGCGCGGCGACTTCCGTTTTACGAATGTAATCAAGCAGCGACGTCTTACCGTGGTCAACATGACCCATAACGGTAACCACCGGCGCTCTTGATTCAAGCTGCCCTTCCTGCTCTTCTTCCCGGGCCTCAACGCCGATCTCTTCCTTCTCTTTAATATGGAAACCAAACTCCAGAGCCAGTGTTTCGATGGTATCCAGATCGAGCCGCTGGTTGATGGAAGCCATCATTCCCAGCTTTAAGCAGGTGGCGATTACTTCGGCCGGCTTTTTATCCATGGCATTGGCCAGTTCCGCCACGGTCATAAACTCGTTGACCTCAATCATGTTTTCGTCAGAAATGAAGTCGCGATCGAGTCCTTTTCCGCGCTTCTTGTATTTCTTGGATCTTTTACCGGTACCCATCGAGGCCATCGTGGCACGAAAACTTTTGACAACCGCTTTGCGGTCCACGCGACGGGCCTCTTTGCTCTTTTTCCTCTTGTCGAATTTCTTCTTTTTGCTTTTGTCGTGTTTCTTGAGGGCGCTGGAAAGCTTGGCCAGTCTTTCATCGAAAGTGGCCCCGCCGGGCTTCTTCTCTATCTTGGGAGGTATTTTCGGCCTCTTTTTCTGCTCGATATCTTTTTTGGCGGCCGCTTTTTCTATGTCGAATTTCCTTCTAATCGCGGCCAGCATTTCATCGGTGGCAACCGACATATGTGATTTCGGCTGAAAGCCCAATCCCTGAAGAATTGTCAGAAGGGCATTCGACGACACCTTGTACTCTTTTGCAACCTCGTATAATCTCTTTTTTGCCATCTGCGTCCCTCCTGACCTAATTATCTTTTATTTCTTCGATGACAGTGTCCCCATCCTGGTCGGTATCCTCATCCTTGTCCTCACTGTCGACCTGCTCGGCGGCCTTGGCGTCAGCAGCTTCTTGTTCAGCCTCGGCTTTCCTGGCCTCATTGGCCTGCTTCTTCGCTTCCGCGCGTTTGGCTTCAATATCCTTCATGAAGGCTTTGGCCCCATCGATCAGGTTTTCGGCCGTCTTCTGACCGATACCCTCGATTCTGGTCAGTTGAACGATATTGGCCTTAGCCAACTGTTGCACCGTATTTATGTCCGCATCAACCAGCTTTTCCTGTATTTTGGTGCCGATTCCTTCCAGATTGCCGACCGGAACCATCTCCTCGGCTTCGCGCTTCTTCATCTCGTTGTAGTCGGTTTCGGACATAATATTTATTTTCCAGCCGGTCAGCTTGGATGCCAGACGTGCATTCTGGCCGGCCTTTCCGATGGCCAGCGATAATTTGTCATCTTCGACCGCCACCGTCATTGCCTGCTCATTATCGAAAGTGTCGATCTGGACCACCTTGGCCGGCGCCAGAGCACGCGTGACAAATACTTCAGGATTGGCACTGAAAGGTATAATGTCGATACGTTCGTTATTCAATTCCCTGACAATGGACTGAACCCTGACACCCTTGATACCGACACAGGCGCCGACCGGATCGATTCGCTCATCGGCCGAGTAAACGGCTACCTTGGAGCGCTCCCCGGGTTCGCGGGCGATGGCCCTGATTTCGATAACGCGCTCGAAAATTTCAGGAACCTCCAGTTCAAACAGGCAGCGTAACAAATCATTGGTAACCCGCGATAAAATAACCTGCGGTCCGGCGACAGATTTTTGTACATCCAGAATAAAGGCCCGAATACGGTCGCCCTGGCGATACTTTTCGCGCGGAATCTGTTCCTTGATGGGCAAAATTGCTTCGGCCTTGCCAAGGTTTATTATCAGATTTCCCTTGTCGATCTGCTGAACCGTCCCGGAAACCAGCTGCCCGACACGTGTAATATACTCGTCGTAAATTTTATCTCTTTCAGCCTCACGAACCTTCTGGATCAGGACCTGCTTGGCCGTAGCTATGGCATTTCGGCCGAATTCTTCATCCACTTCCAGGAAAACTTCCATATCGTCGTCCAGTTCGGCATCTTCGTCCATATCCTTGGCATCCGTCAGCGAAATCTCCGTCAAATTATTGGCGACCTTGTCAACCACCTTTTTTACCGCTATCATGGTTATTTCACCTGACTGGCGATTAAGCTTGAATGATAGATTCTCGGCATCGGGGTATCTTTTCTTGGCCGCCGCCAGCAGCGATTCCTCGACCTTGGATATAACCGTATCCAAATCAATATTCTTCTCGCGAGCAATCAGTGCCAATGCTTCAACTATGTGATAGGCCATCTAATTTATCTCCGTCAAAATATAACTTTTCCCATTCTAATATTAATCAGGTCATAGCGGCTTCGATTGTCATCCTTCTGAAGCTCGATATGACTATCATCGGCGTCAACCAGTTCCCCCTCCTGGGGAAGCAGCCCGGAATCGTTAAAATATACCATCACCCGCTCGCCGATTCTTCTCCTGAAATCGCGTGCCGTCGTCAGCGGCCGATCCAGGCCCGGCGAAGAAACCTCGACCGTATATGCATACGTGAAAATGTCGTTGCTTTCGAGAACCGGGTCCACCGCCCGCGAAATGCGGGCGCAGTCGTCAATGGTAACTCCATTATTGGAATCCACATAAAGCTGCAGGCGGCTGCTTCGCTTATAGCGCGCCAGCTTCAACTCCACCAGTTCGAATCCTTCTTCTGCAATCACCGGTGTGATTAATTCCTCTATTTTTCTCTTCAGCAACATCCGGTTTTCCCGCCGGTCTCAATCATTATAAAAAAATGACTGCGTAACCTAATATGATAACAAATTCACTATCCTAAAGCAAATTATTTATTCTAGTTTATACGCTCCAAGTATTCCCTTACGGCCGACAAAACATCTTTCAAATCGGCCATTATAACCTCATCGCTGCCGCGGCTCTTTAACTCAACCTTCCCCTGCTTCAGGGCCCGGTCTCCGATAATTATTCTCAGTGGAATTCCAACCAGATCGGCATCGTTGAATTTGACACCAGCTCGTTCCGGCCTGTCGTCCAGCAAGCAGTCGATATTACTATTAACCAGTTCAGCATAAATTTGTTCCGCCGCTTCCTTATGATCTTCCTTCTCATAGTTTAACGGGATAATTTCAACCAGATACGGCGCTATATTTTTCGGCCAGATTATGCCTTTTTCATCATGGTAGCGCTCTACCGCCGCCTGCGGCGTTCGGGTTATTCCAATGCCATAGGAGCCCATAATAAACGGCTTTTCATTGCCGTCGGCGTCGCTGAACCGGGCGCCCATCGACTCGGAATACTTGGTTCCCAGCATAAAGGTGTTTCCCACCTCGATACCCTTACGGGCCGTCAGATGCCCCTCGCAGAGAGGACATAGCTCGCCCTCGACAGCGTTGATTATGTCGGCCGTTGCCGTGGCCTTGAAATCCCGCCCCAGGTTGACATTCAAAATATGCGTCTCTTTTTTATTGGCGCCGACAATGAAATTCTTCAATCTGGTGACTTCATTGTCCACAATAATCGGAACCTCTTTCATCAGGCCTAACGGGCCGGCATAACCGACCGGGCATTTGGTTACATTTTCAACCACCGCCGCCGGGGCGATTTCCAGTTCTACCGCGCCCAACTGGTTTTTCAGTTTGATCAGATTAAGCTCGCGGTCGCCGCGAATCAGCGCCGCCACCGGCTTGTCGTCGGCCAGATAGATAAGCGTTTTGACCAGTCTTTTGGCATCAACCTTAAGAAAAGCGGTCACTTCCTCGATCGTCGAGGAATTCGGCGTATCGACTTCCTCTGTCTTAAGCATATCCTTATCCGGTTTGACCGGATTAGCCTCGCGGAAAGCCGCTTTTTCGACATTGGCGGCATACTCGCATTTGTCGCAGAAAAGAATCGTTTCCTCGCCCCCATCGGTATCGACAATCAGCATAAACTCATGCGCCGCTTTGCCGCCCATGGCGCCGGTGTCGGACTCGACTTTCTTGGTATCCAGGCCGGCCCGCTTGAAAATTGCAAAATAAGCATCGACCATTTTCTGGTACGCCACCATAAACGACTCTTCATCGGTGTCAAAAGTATAGGCGTCCTTCATAATAAATTCGCGCCCGCGCATCAGCCCGAACCGCGGCCGGATCTCATCACGAAACTTGACCTGTATCTGATATAGATTAATGGGCAGTTGCCGGTAGCTTTTCAGTTCTCCGCGCAGAAGCGTCGTTACGACCTCTTCATGGGTCCCGCCAAGCACCATCTCATGCTCGTGGCGGTCCTTGAGCCGCATCTGCTCCTTGCCGACCGTATTATAACGACCGGAATCCAGCCAGACTTCGGCCGGGTGCAAAACCGGCATCGTTATTTCGATGGCGCCCGCCTTGTTCATTTCTTCCCGCACGATTTTCGAGAATTTTTCTATAACTCGTTGCATCAGTGGAAGATATATGTAAACTCCAGCGGCCAGCTTACGGATAAAGCCCCCTCGCAGCATAAACTGATGCGAGATCAATTCCGCGTCCGATGGAATCTCTCTTAAAGTCGGTATATATGTTTGCGTCCAGCGCATGGTAACCTCTTCTAAATACTCAGGAAAAAAGTTAACTGAAGAAGATAGCTCTTTAGAAATAATTGTCAATTAAAAAGATTATTTAGGGATTCCCGCAAACCGGACGCCATTAAGATTTTAGTCAGTCTTTTGCCCAAAAAAAACCGCCCTGGCGGCGGCTTTTTCAATTCTATATTACTTCTTCAACCGGATAGCGCGTTCGCTTTGGCTTGATACTCACCGCCTGATCGTTCATCCGGGTAATATGCCCCGGTGTCCCAACCACCGTGCAGTTATCTGGGATATCAACCATGTACAGAAACGTATTGGCGCCGATTCGGACATTATTCCCGATTGTCAACGGCCCCAGTATAATCGCCCCGGTACCGATCAGCACATTATTGCCGATAGTCGGATGCCTTTTACCGGAATGATGCCCCGTTCCGCCGAGCGTAACATTGTGAAAGATGACGCAGTTCTCGCCGATTTCGGCGGTTTCACCGATAACGATTCCGGCCCCGTGATCGATAAAGAATCCCTTGCCGATCCGGGCGCCCGGATGAATCTCCACACCGGAAAACATCCTTGAAATCTGTGATATCAACCGCGGGATAAAGGGTATGCCCAGTTTATATAATGGATGAACAAAGCGATGCACGAATATGGCATGAAACCCCGGATACAGCAAAAACTCGATGTTTTTTGCCGCCGGGTCATTGCGATAAATCGCCCTGATATCTTCCAATATAGTCTTAAAAATCATAACGATTATTAATACGTATCGGCAATATCCGGCGATTGATTATATTGTTACTTTCCAAGCAATCCCTTGAGAGCATCGCCCACTTTATTCTTAAGTTTGTCCTCAAGCTGCTCTTTGGCTGGGCTTAAATCAAGCATCGGCTTGGGATCGGCATAGGTCCCGCCCAGCTTGAAGCCCACTTTAACCCGGCCGCTCTTCTTATCTTTCAGTAGGCCGGCGATGCCCGAAACCAGGTCGGATTTGGCCATCAGCTCACTGCTCATGCTCTCTGTCAGAAGAACATCGCCGCTGTAATCAAGGCTGCCGTCGAAACCGACCGAACCGGTTATATTCCAGTCCCCCATATTGTTGAAGAACTTTAAAGCATCGAAAATTACCCGCCCGTCACGGACTTTGAAGGAACTGGCCAGATCCCTTATCGTCTCCTCTTTGACCGAGCTGAAATTAAAACTCTGAGCCATCTTCTGAATAACATCGAAATTGACCAGCTTGGCTTCATTAAAAAGCGCCGAGCCGTCAAGCGTCAATGTTTTTATCAAATCTTCCGGCTCCCAGCCCGAGGCATTAAAATCACCCTTCATGTTAACCTTGCCGAACAGATGGCCGCCGAACTTGGTAAAGCGGCTGAGGAAGTCATTAACCTCGATCTGCGAGGCGTCATAATTGCCGCTGTAAACCGGTTTCTCGAAATCATTCAGGTCGATTGCCGCCTCTCCCTTAACCTTTCCCGTATAGACATTCCCATTGGCGTTGTTGGCATGAATGACGCGATCTTTTATGGTCACATCACTGGTTATGTTGGTAAACTCTACATTCGTGTATATCAGGGTATCGAATTTGGCCGTCCCTTTGCCGTCAATATCGGGCAGAATAATTGGCGGAAGCGAATCAAGAGGCAGGTCGGCAAGATTCTGCCCCTCGCCCGGGACAACCTCCGGGAACAGTTTGTCGGTATTGAATCGCCGGGATGACATCTCAAAAGTCAAGAACGGCTTTTTGGCGCCTTCACCGCTTCCCGGAATAAAATACGGGAAAGCATCCGCCAGGGTGCCTTTCATTGATAGATCCGAAGACGGGAATTTTACGTCCAGATTATTGATGATGACATTGCGGTTATCTATCTTTGCCTTCAGATTCATCGACTCGATCGGTTCGGGAAGTGTCTCAGCCGAATAAGAGACTTTCTCGAGATTCAAATCACCGGCCAATTTCATCTCGGCCAATTTACCAACCGGGCCGCTGAATTTCATATCGAATGACATATTTCCCGCGACCTTGGGATTGCCCGTCTTGGGAAGATAGCCATTCACTGTGGCCAGATCGACCTTGCCGCTGACAACGCCCGCCACCACCGGCTTGTCAAAACCATTAACCTTGCAGGAAAGCTTAAAAGGATTATTTTCAAATGAAGCATTCTCGAGATCAATTTCGGCATAATCCTTCCTGAATCCGGCCTTGCCGCTCTTAATCAATAAATTACCCGGATATTTGCTCATGGTCACGGCTACATCCGACAAAGCCATGTTCCCGGAATAGGCCAGTGTGTCTATGCTTTTTTCGTCGTAGTTTATGTCGGCATCGAGGACCAGATCGCCTTCAATTGTGTATCCTTCAAGCATTGCTTTATAGTCATCCGGCAGTAACCCCATCAGGCTCGATATTTTTGTCTTATCGGATTTAATCTTTAAGTCGGCTTTGGTCAATTGGCTGAAATTGGGTATCTCCGCCTGAACCGCCAGGGCAACATCATTGACTTCAATTTTTGTGTCACTTAACACAATCCGGTCTTCATTTTGATTGAAGGTGGTATTATAATTGAATTTTACCGCCATCTCGGGGTAAGTCACTGTATCCATCGCTACCGCCAGCGAGCCGATATTGATTTCTCCCGAAGATTGAAATACACCCGGCTGGGGCGTCTCGACTTTCGAGTCAAGCTTGAATCCGGCGGCGATAATTTTCATTTTCGAAGAATCATCGACATAGCTTATCCGACCGTCCTTTATGGCCAGATTTTCAAATGAAACCGCCGAGACCGCCAGCTTGGATTCCTCGGGCAATTTTTCTTTAACCGCCTGCGGCGCCAGCGAATCGACTACACCGAACTTATAATTGGTCACGCCGTTCTCGAGTTTTCGCAGGGCTATTTGCGGCTCAACCAGAATCAGCCGGTCAACCAGAACCCGTCTCTTGAGAAGCGGCCAGAATTGAAGCTTCACATCCAGCGCTTTGGCATCCAGGAAGTATTTTTCTTCAAACGCTTCCGGATTGGCAATCTTGATGTTTTCCAGATAAGCCCCAATGCCGCCCCAGAAAGACACCGAGATACCCTCAATAGTTACTTCACGGTCAAGTGCCGTCGAAATCTTTTCGATGGCCATGGCCTTGACCTTTTCCTTCGGGAAAAACAGCGCCACTCCGGCGGCGCCTAAAATAACGATAATAATCCCGATTATTATCACCCAGAGAATTATTTTCTTAAGGCGTTTCATTAAAGTATTACCTCAATTTTATGGATGCGGACAGCTTCCTGCCGACCCTCCCTGAAATTTAAATATCCTATCTATTATACAAGTTAAGCTTCGACCGACTCACCCGGTTTAATAATAACAACCTCGGTTTTTGAGCCTTTGAGCTTTTCGGCAAACTCGGTCGGCTCGGTATCGATCACTTCCCATGTCTTATAGTGAATCGGGACCACTTTTTTCGGCTTAAGAAATTCAACCGCCTTGACTGCGTCATCGACCCCCATGGTGAAATTGTCGCCGATCGGGAGAAAAGCCAGATCGATCTTATTCATTTCGCCGATCAGCTTCATATCGTAAAACAGTCCCGTGTCGCCCGGGTGATACATCGTCTTGCCGCCCATCGTTATCAGGAAACCGCACGGGTTTCCGGTGTATTCCAGGCCGTCGCCGGCCCCTGATCCATGGTGTGCAATGGTCAATTTGACTCTTCCGAACGGAAAATTGTAGGCGCCGCCGATGTGCATATTGTGCGCTTTGGCGCCCTGTTTGGAAACATAAACCGCCAGTTCATTGGGGGCGATAATAGTCGCGTCGTTGGCTTTGGCTATCGGTACGGCATCGCCGAGGTGGTCGCTGTGGCCGTGGGTGACCAGCACCCAGCCGACCT
This sequence comes from candidate division Zixibacteria bacterium HGW-Zixibacteria-1, assembly GCA_002838945.1. NCBI lineage: Bacteria > Pseudomonadati > Candidatus Zixiibacteriota > candidate division Zixibacteria bacterium HGW-Zixibacteria-1. The sequence goes on along the minus strand of PGXB01000012.1, from coordinate 14,083 downwards.
TTACATTTTCGGCCTTCATATTTGCCTGGGGATTGCCGGTCAGAAAAGGATCGATGATAATACTATTTTTTCCATCCGTGGCCATAACACAACTATGACCGAGAAATGTAGCTTTCAGCATAATTCTTCTCTCCTTGATTAAGAATACAATAGTCCGGCTTAAACTTACAAATTATACTCTGAAGTTCAACTATTTTTTTGAACTATTGATAAGCCCGCCGCCAAGCACCACATCACCATCATAGAAAACGGCCGACTGCCCCGGCGTGACTGCCCGCTGAGCTTGAGAAAACTTGACATCCGCCGTGCCGTTTTCAAGAGGATTTATACTCCCCGCCGCCGGATTATGCAGATATCTGATCTTGATTTGCCCCTCGAACGGCTGACCCGGGTTATCCAGCGCGACCCAGTTGATATTTGAGACCGTCATTGTATCCGAGAATAATTCCTGATCGTCACCCACGATAACCGTATTGGCGGCCGGATCGATTTTTTTGACATACAGCGGGGTCGGATGCGAGATGCCCATTCCGCGCCGCTGACCGACCGTGTAAAAAGCGATGCCCTGATGTTCGCCGACCACATCGCCGTTTGACTTGATAATCTTTCCCGGTATGAAACCTCTCCCTTCCTTTTCCTCCCACTCCTTCAGGAACCGATGATAATTATTGTCGGCGACAAAACATATATCCTGTGACTCGGGCGCCGCGGCGTTTTTCAGGTCCAGCCGTGCCGCCATCTCTCGCACTTCGCTCTTGCGGTACTTTCCCAGCGGGAACAATGTTCGTGCCAGCGCCGCCTGTGTCAGTCCCCAGAGCGCATATGACTGGTCGCGGGAATCATCGACGCCCCGCTTAATGACATATCTTGAATATTCTTTATCGAACACGACCTGGGCATAATGTCCCGTGGCAATGTAATCGCATCCCAGTTGCAGCGCCTTATTAAGAAGCCCCTCCCATTTCAGATGCGTGTTGCACAAGATGCACGGGTTGGGCGTTCTCCCGGCCCGGTACTCGGAAACAAAGTTGCCAATCACAATCTCCCGAAAACGATCGACAAAATTGAGAACATAAAAGGGGATGCCTCGGGCCGTGCAGATTGACCGCAGGTCGTTTATCGATTCAAGGCTGCAGCAGCGGCCGTCGCGGCGGCTCTCCCCGCCGACTTCGCCATAATCCCACAGCTTCATGTGGGCGGCGACAACGTCGTACCCCTCTTCTTTCAAAAGCATCATGGCGGTCGATGAATCGACCCCGCCCGAAACTGCCACTAAAACTTTACCGGTCATATTTTCAATAAATAAGGGCCGGAAAACCGGCCCCTGATTTTCCGATTAATGTCACTCTATTGCTTCGATTGGTTGTAAAGCGGAGACATCGCTCGCAACCTCTCGATAATCTCCGGCAAAACCGAAATCGTATATTCAATATCATCCCGGGTGGTAAAACGACCCATCGAGAACCGTATCGAACTCTGGGCCAGATCGACCGGGACATTCATGGCCGTCAGAACATGCGATGCTTCCAGTGAACCGGACGTGCAGGCCGAACCGGATGAAACCGCGATCCCTTTCATATCCAGCGAAAGAATTATCGATTCCCCCTCGACCGCCTTGAATGACAGATTCACCGTCGATGGAATCCTTCTCTCATCTCTGGGGCCGTTCAGGGATACATCCGATATTTTTGACTGCACCCCGTCAATCAGCAACTCAGCCAGCTCCGTCCATTTCTTATGGTCATTCTCGCGGCGGCTTTCGGCCAGTTCCAGGGCCCTGGCAAATCCGACGATGCCGGCCACATTTTCGGTTCCCGGACGGCGTTTCTTCTCATGATGCCCGCCGTAAAACAGCGGCGTCAGTTTGAATCCCTTGCGGATGTATAATATTCCGGTACCCTTCGGGCCGTACATCTTGTGCGCTGTCATCGATAACATGTCAACATTCAGGTCCTCGACATTAACTTTTATTTTGCCCGCTGACTGCACCGCATCGGTGTGAAATACCGCCCCCTTCGATTTGGCGATCTCGGCCAGTCTCGGGATATCCTGAATGGTCCCGACCTCATTGTTGGCATGCATAATGGATACTATCGAGGTCTGCTCCGTCATCTTTTCTTTCAATTCGTCGGCCGAAACGATGCCGGCATTGTCGGTGTCGATATAATCGGCGCCGAATCCGCGCTTCTCCAGAAACTTGACCGCCTCTAGAACCGCATGATGCTCGATTCGGGAGGTGATGACATGCTTCTTTTTCTTTTCATTATAAAAGGCCGTGCCGATCACCGCCAGATTATCGGATTCGGTCCCGCCCGAAGTGTAATAGATTTCCGCCGGGTCTGCGCCAAGAAGACCGGCGATTTTCTCCCGCGCCTCTTCGATGGCGGTTTTGGCCTCCCGCCCGAAATTATGAACCGAACTGGCATTGCCGTATTTGTCTTTGAGATATGGAAGCATCGCTTCCAGAACTCGTTCATCCAGGGGCGTCGTGCTGTTGTTATCGAGATATATTTGCTTCAATGATCTATCCTTATACCCAAATTACTATATTTAGAAAATAATATATAAATTGTCGCCATTTTGTCAATATCGGCCTATCGCATACATCATCAGGTATATACGGCACGCGGCCTAGAAAGCGTAAAGAATCGTAAAGTGAACCTTATCCCCCGGCTCGATCCCCTCCGATCTGATGTGCCGCGCATAATCGAGACGAATCGGGCCGGCCGGGGACACAAACTGAATGCCGAGACCGTATGAAAGAGCCAGATTTTTGAACTTTATGTCATCACGATTTATGTAGCCGTTGCCGATGTCAGTGAATAACGATCCCCAGAGTTTGCCGATAATTGGATAACGCAACTCCTGGTTAAAAATGACAATAATGTCGGCGCCGCTGAAATTCCCTGCCGCCGATCGCGGCCCCAGCTCGTTTTCGGCAAATCCCCTGATCGTGTTGGCGCCGCCGATATAATAGCGGTCATCGGTCGGTACCGAGGGAGAATCCTTCATCTCCTGAAGAAAGCCGGCCTTGAAGCGGGTGGCGGATATCCATCCCGGCCAAATCCTTCGATACCGCGACCAGCTTGACTCCAGTTGATAAAACGAATCATCGCCGCCCAGAAATCCCCCGATATACTCGAACCGCAGCCCGGTCACCGAGCCCTGTGACGGCACAAAAAGATTGTTTCGGGAATCGCGGACAAGATTGACGTAAAATTTCCGCCGAACCTTTATTCCCTCTTCCTGCTTGATCTGCAATTCGGCCTCTTTGCTCACCCCGTAAATGTTGACCTTCTCATACTGAAGCCCGGTCAGCAGTTTCAATTTCTCGGTAACGTTCCAGGTGGTTGTCACCGAGACATACCAGGTCTGCTTGCGATAGGGCTGAACCAGTGACCTTACCCCCGGCTCCACCTGCGCCGTCAGCGTCAGCGGCATGCGCAGCCCCAGAAACCACGGCTCGGTAATACGAGCGCGATAGCTGTGCTCATTCAACCGCCACTCGGTGAATATTACGAACGATGACCGGGCGCTTAGTTCAAGATAGCGTGATTGGAGAAAGTTTCGCTTGCTCCATGCTCCCGAAAACGACCAGATCAAATCCTTCAGGGAATCCTGGGCCGCACCGGTCTTGACCGAAATGTGCTGGGCTCTCTTCTCGCGCAAAGTGAGCAGGAAATCCGGATTCAGCCGCTCCTGCATGGCTGATGTGTCCTGGACAGTGCTGTTCAACCTCAGGGTAAAGTAATAGCCGGTTTCAAGCAGGCGTTTCTGCGACTTGATAATATCCTTGCGGCGGTATTGATCACCTTTCCGGAAAGTCAATTCGCGTTCCACCAGAGATGTATCAAATTTATCGACACCGACTATTCTGACATCGCCGAAATGCACCAGTGAATCAGAGTCGATATTAAAATTAATGACCGCCTCGTTATTTTCTTCGGTGGTATCAATACTATATATGACAGAGGCATACGGATAACCGTTATTGGCCAGGACCGATTTCATATCATACTCGGCCTGCTTGAGTTTAAAAGGATCGACCGGCTTTTCCTTCCTGAAAGGTCTGGTCAATTTTATAATATCGCCATTGAGCCGCGGCTCATATCTGCCGTCGACCAGAACGGTATCATAATAGAATCTTCGCCCGGTTTCGACATTTATTCTGACAAGGGCATTGGAGTCCGGAAGAATCGGCTCGAAATTTTCCCTTACCTGCACTCCCAGGAATCCGGCCGATAGAAAAAGATATTTGACTTCGGCCGTGTCGCGCATGATGGTCTCTCGCTGGACACGCCGCCGCCTGTCCCCTCTGATAGCACTAAGCAGGTTCAGCAGTGGAATGTCGGATTTGTAAGAGTAAAGAACGCTCCGAATCTTCTTATGAGTAAAGGGGCTGTCACCATCCATTTTTATGGTAATGGAATCAATAACCGGCTTCTTGCTGAGCCATCGATTCAACATTTGCTCATCGGTGTATTGCGCCCTGGCCGCAGAACAGAACAGCACCAGGACGCCGAAGAAAATCAGTCTGCAAATCGTTTTCAAATCAATAATCCCAGTAAAAATTCAAAAACAGTTGATAAAGATCACCCTCATCCCCGCGCCCTTCGAGCAGCAGGAATCTTTTCAATCGGTACTCAAATCCGGCGCCGATCAACCCCGGATTATCTGACAGATATTGACTGCCGTAAATGTAAAGATTCGGGAGGGCATAAGCACCCAGCGTCAGTTTTGTGCCGAGCGGCGTTACTTTGTCGCCATAAACCGGGTCAATTTCGAACGTCTCCACACCGAGAGTTTTGGCGCCGATGCGGCCGAATTGGGATGACATAAAACCGAAAGCGGTCGATGAAACCGACCCGACATCCGGGTTCTGCTGGTTATCATCGAGCACCAGAAGCGTCAGCAGTTCCTCCGTACTGAACTGGGATCCTTCCGCCGTGGCAATATTCGGCTCGTCGAGCGTACCCGTGACATGAATGCGCAGCTCCAGGTCGGTTGTTGTCGAGGCCTCGCCCGATTGATCCGGGGCCATGCCCCTGATTTTGGTCGTGGCATAAATATCAAGCATAGGATTGGGGTATTCGATATCCTCGTAACTGATCAGTCCGCCCGGCTCGACTCTGAAAGTGCGGCCCGCCAGAAATCCATTGCCGCGCAGAATCTCCATCGATCCGATAAAACGATAAATCCCGTTTTCGCGAATCAGATTCAGATTGCCCCCGAACTCGGCATCGATGTCAGCGTTCTTGATCCACAGGTTCGAAACCGCCTCGAGGTTGATATTTAAATCCCAGGTGTTTTCCCCTTCAAGCGCCGATAATAAAATCCACCCCTCGTCCTCTTCGGCAAAATTTTCGCGGTAAGCGACCGATCTGGTTTTGATATCGCCGTAAACGATGGGCGGCGTCACTCCCAGAATCTTAAAATCGGCCGTTTCCGCCAGTGCCTCGATATCGCCAAGCTCATATTTGACCGGGAAATCCCGCGCCGAGACATTAACATTGTAATCGAAGGCATCGATCGATTTTATAATTACCTCTCCGTGGGCATTGACTGTCCCGCTCTTTTTGCCATTGGTGCAAATTCCGGAAACGCTGTCAATAAAAATGGTCTGATTGACCATCTTGATATCGGCGTAAAGATTTTGAAGAGAATCCACCAGATCATATGGTTTCAGGACACCGTTCCTGATCGTGGCGGTTCCATCTATATGAGGGGTGCGGGGAGTTCCCGTCAACCTGAAATCGGCATTAAAGGTCCCGGCAAATCTTTCAACCTCATAAATAATCCGGCTGACCAGGTTAAGTTCCTGGTCGTAGGCCTGAATGCGGATGTCCTGATCCCGGTCGGGAAAGCGATCGTCGATTTCGGTGAAGGCAAGATTAATCGGATAGACGCCTTCGGCCTTATAGTACCCTTTTTCGCTCCTCAATGCGATCGAATCGATATCGATCAATTCATCTTTGTAGTCAAAACACAGGCAAAGATCACCGAGCCAGAGATCCTGATAGGTCAGCGTGTCGATGCCGCCCGTAAATTTAAGCTCGGGCTCCAGAAACGTTCCGGCCAAATCAAGTTCGCCCGAGATCGATCCCCTGAGTCCATATTCCTTGTTGATAAGTTTGACCCATGGTTCTATCTGAATCCCTGCTCCCGAAAGCTTGAAATCCATGCTCTCGTCATAATTGATGCGCCCTTTGCCGTCAATATATCCGACCGGTCGCACCAGCCGGCAATTCTTGATATCATAGCCGGTCGAATCGATATCTATCAGGACATAGCCGTCATTGCGCAACGGCAACCCCATCAGGGTAACGGCGACATCATCGATGGTCAGCAGTTGCGGGTAGGACAGGTAGTCCAGTGTCCCATATCCGCCCAGGTTGGCGTACTCATTACATAATTCGGAACTGTCGATGAAAACGTACTGGGAATCAAGATGCATTTGCAGAAAAATAGTGTCATACGGAACATCATAAGCTGCCCCCCGGAACAGATGAGTATTTACATATCCATCCCGATCATATAAGAAGTGGGTGATGTCAAAATCGATAATGGCCTCCGATGAATGTATTCCATAGATCCAGACCGAATCCGATTTGAAGAAACCCCTGATATCGGGATTATTCAGCTCGCCGGAGACATCGAATGCCGCATCTCCCCTTCCGCCCATTTCTTCTATGAAGGTCTGGCCGTTGAAAGCGGATAAGTCTTTAAAGCTGGCAGTGCCGGTCAGTGACACCGGGCCGGTATAATCAAGTTTGCCTTCCGCTATAAATGTATTGTCGTGGTACTTGACGGCAAACTTGTCCCTCAGGTTGAGGCTGTCGGTCGTGATGATCATATCGCCGATTACTTTGTAGGCATGGTACTCATCGAACCAGGACTCGTCCAGGTTGACGACAATATCGAGCACCATATCCCGGCTGGTGAAACCCCGCCCGCTGAGATTCAGGTCTCCACTTAGATTTGACCGGTATGAGTCGAAGACCAGATTATTGAGATTGAAACCGTCGATCGTGGCCAGGAGATCGTACTTTTCGGGTTTGACCGAAAAATCAATATTGCCCTTCCCGGTGATGGCACAGCCGTTCAGCACAACACCTTCCAGGGTATCGAAATGGAGCCGATTTTCGGCGAAAGTGAAGGTCCCGAAAAGTGAGTCGAAATAGCGATTCATGAATGTCCCCGATAAGGATATTGCACCATCGATACTGCCATCGCTGTAATGCATTTTGCCGCTGGCCGTGACATTGCCGTCCAGATTGGCTTTGATAAACTGCGAAAGCTCCCTTATATTTAGCTTCCTCGCATTCAATTCAAATTCGGTTTGCAGCCTTTTATCGATGACAATCATGCCCCCCAGGGTAACATCCGATGAGTCGGTTCTTATCTGGACATCCTGGAACATAAGTTGATCGCCGGTTAATGTGATGCTTCCGTCGGCCGACAGCAAATTGAAACGCGAATCGGATGAGCGGAAATTAAGTCCCTGTATCTGGGCCGAATAAGTTTTCTGGCTTCCTGCAATCGACGCTTTGAGGATTATATTGCTGAAGGTCAAACTGTCATCCGCTCTTATGAGATTCAATTTCAGGTTATTCAGGCCGACATCATTAACGTTAAAATCGAACATATCCTTCTTCTGCTGGGACGCTTTCAGCAGCCGCGGTATCAGCCATTTTTTATCCGGTGATTGTCTCAGGGTAAATTCGGCCGAATCGATATAGATCTTCTTGAATTCGATATGTCCCATCCAGAATTGCCTCACGGAATACTGCGCGAATAACTCCGGAATATGCGCCATCGTGTACGTCGTCAGGCTGTCCTCATAAATAACCCAGATATCCTTCAAATAAAGCCGTGATATATAATCTCCAGAAATTTCACCGATATGCACCCGCATCGGAAGATTGTCTCCGATACGATTGGCCAGCTCCCGATTGGCCATGTACTCGATTAAGTTAAACTGAAATACCGCCAGGTAGAACGTGACGATAAATACCAATGCCGTGATTGGAATCGATAATAATATTCTATATCTCAGTTTCATTTTTTTGCTCGATCCCGCTGATCACTCCCGCGGCCATGTTATATGCCTCATCGCCGGCAATTGGTCTTATGTCTTCATTGACCCTTTTAATCAGGTCCATCGTGGCCCCGACATTAAGGCTGCCCAGCACATGAGAAATCAACTGCCGTTCCCTGATATCGACAATCAGCGCCGCAACTTCGGCTAATTCCCGCTCGATCTGGCTCAGGCCCGGCCGCGACAGCACCTTTCCGTACCCTTCCAATACCATCCAGCGAAACATCTCCGGCGAAACCGCCAGGAATCTCTTCTCCAGCTTTTCGAAATTTTTCCCGTAAACCTTCCGGCATAAATTTATACCATCCTGAAACCACTTTTCCGCTTCATTTCCCGATATTTTTTCGACCCGGGATTCTTTTTTGATATCCCCATAAATATTGTTATAGACCAACGCCGCTTCGATCATCCGCGGGAAACCCAGGAATAAGTAACTCTGAAGAATCGTTTCATAAATGGCTTCACGGCTGAATTCCATGTTCTTCAGATAACCGATAATTCTTTCCGTGAATTCTTCCGAACTGACCGCAATGGCGGCCGATAGTATCGAAATCAGCCGCACCCGGCCGTCATCCCTGATGCCGGCCAGAGAACTCAAAAAATCCTTTTGTTTTTCCGTACTCAACATGTGGCTAATTATAATCTTTTTGATATCAAAATGCCATAAAACTCAGCTTGTTCCTGTTTATGTTTTTTCCCGATTATGGTCCGGCCCGGGCATAAAAAAGCCGGGATAAAAGGAGCAATATTATCCCGGCTGGAAGTACAAGAAAACCATTAAAGAACTCTTGGGATTATTGGGCCTCCTCTGCCGTCAATACACTCTGGGCAGTATAAGTGCCGTTGACTGTCCGTCTGTCAAACGGCAGACGCACCATCAGTGGACGATTACCATAATAGCTGCTTCCGGCAAGCTGAGCCGTGTTTCCAAAACTATTCTGGTTGGCCAGTTGATTCATCAAATTGCGAATCCGATTGGCCTTGGCCATCTGTTTTTGGAAAGCCCAGTTGGACAAGCTGTGTTTGGTCAAAACATGATCGTCTGCCGGCTGAACTTCCTTATACCGATCATCCAGATACTGACCGCCCTGGTCCTGGTTGGCAAACGTCGGCTGCTGATCATGCTTGTCCAGAATTCCCAGACCGCCTGAAAATACAAAAGCCAAGACCAGGCAGGCTGTGGCCATCGCCGGAACCAGTCTTCCCCAGCCCAAAATCGGGGCCCTTCGCGGGAAATAAGCCTTGGTTCTGGTCTCCTTAAACCGTTCCTGCGCGACCCGGTTTAAAAGCCCGGTGTTGAAATCATCTGTTACCCGATATTTCGGCAATGTATCAACAGACCCTTTCAGCTCGCGAAAAACAGCTTCTTCGCGACGACAGTCATCGCATCGTCCAAGATGCTCCCTGACAGAAGCCTGTCGCTTTTCCGGCAGCTCATTATTACAATAAGCTGACAGGAAGGAGCGTACCTTTCGACAACGCATTGTATTCCTCCATTCTAGGTCTCAATTTCTCTCGAAGCATCGCTCTCGCACGGTTAACTCGCGATTTAACCGTCCCGAGCGGGATATTCATAATTTTGGCCACTTCCTCATAGGGAAGCTCCTGCATATCCCTTAACACAAAGGCCATCCGATATTTCTCAGGTATATTCTCAAGGGCGGTTTCGATTGCCTTGGGTAAATTGGATGGAATCTCCATCTCCACTGCAATCTCCATCTCCTTCCCCTGCATATCAAAAATATCCGTAAATTTGAACCGTTTCCTTTTTCTCAGCTCGTTTCGCGCCAGATTAAGAGCTATGGTGTAAATCCAGGTCGAAAAACAGTGGCGAAAATCGAAGGATTCCCGATGCTGGTATACCCGGCAGAAGGTCTCCTGAACGATGTCTTCCGCCTCTTCGGTACTGTGCAGCATTCTTACAATTATATTCATCAGTCTATCCTTATAACGATCCACCAGCGTGCTAAACGCCACCATGTCCCCGCCCTGAATCCTTTCCATCAGGTCGTAATCTATCTGCTTTTCAGATTCTTTTGCCATTACGATTCACCTGTCTTTTCTAATATTACATTCGGCATAATTAAAAGTTCCATGAATAAATACGAAAAAATCTCTAAATTATTGAAAGTCAACATATTTCTTTAGCCGGAAAATAAATTCCAGGGGTACCCGAGCAAATACAAGACAAATCCGGCCAGAAAAAGCAGCAATAGCGGGCCGGTCAGAATCCGGTAAACCTGGCCCAAATTCGACCGGTAATGCTCATTGGTCAAAATAAGGCAAAAATGAGTCGGCGAGAATATCATCCCGACATAACCGGATATGAAAGCCAGAAATATATTGGCCAGATTTACATCGGGCTGATAAAGATAGCCGGCCAGAAGCGGATAGGCCAGCCCCACCAGCGCAAACAAAATACCGGTCAAAAGCCCCGATATGAAAGAGACCATAATAATCACCAGTTCAGCCGGAAACCCCAGCTCAGTGGTCAATTTGGGAATCGAGCCCACCGCGCCGGTCAGCTCCAGCATGGCCTGAAAAGACAGCACCCCGAACACCAGAACAACCAGCCGGGGCGAAAAAGCCTCTTTCCCGGTATCTTTGATGACTTTCCATGGTGGTCTCTCGACGCCCATCAGCAAAATAATCGAAATCAGAACACACCAGAGCAGTTCCAGTCCAGTTGCGGCATAGATAATAATGGCCAGCAGAATCGGCCAGATTCGCAAAATTATCAGCCCTATCGGCCTGAACAACTGACCATTTCCCTTATTATTGACATCGATTTTGCGAATAAAAAAGAGGATGCCGATCGGGATCATGATAAAAGTCATCGGCATCTGAAGCAGCGAAATGGTTCCGATTGGAACCGTTGCCAGCGCCGCTGATAACACCAACCCCGGATATATCGGCCAGCAAAACTCCATCACGTGCCGCGGCCAGTAATTGACCACCGTCTTGAACTCCGGCGAATATTTCGAATCGGTCAAAAACCGCCCCACCAGCGGGGCCGAAAGAAGCGCCCCGCCCGGCATCGGCATCAATCCGATCATCGCCGGAAGCACCGCCGATGCGGTCCGTGCCCCTCCATATAACCCCTCCCCGGCGCTGACCAGCTTATCGAGATAACCGATCTCCTTGAGTATCCGCCCCAGAAAGGTAATCAGAATGATAATAGCATACAGCCGCCAGAAAAATTTCGACAGTATAAGATGCTTATAGGTATCAATCATCGGCCAGAAATCGGCCCTGAATAAAATGGCCGTCAGGATTCCCGCCCCGAACAGTAAATATCCCACGAAAATCTTTTTTCGCAGCCCGATAACTATGCCGACAAAAATAATCAGCAGCTTCACAAATTCCATCATAGGCTGGCCAATATACCGTTTGCGCCGTTTCTGTCAACAAAATGCAGCGCGATATATTCTCCATTGTCGAAAATAATTTTAATCCTTATATTAACCTTCCATGAAAATCAATTGTTCCATCAACGGTAAAGCGGTTCCGAACAGCCGGGCCAAAATCTCGGTTTTCGACAACTCGCTTTTTTATGCCGACGGCCTGTTTGAAACCCTGCTGGCTATCGGCGACAAAGTGATTTTCCTTGATGATCACCTCGACCGGCTCGAAAAAGGGGCCGCCCTGATCGGCATCAACCTGCCGGTCACCCGCGACAAGATCCGCCAATGGATCAACGCCGCCAATCTGAAAAACAGCGCCCCTGTCAAAAAAGTGAGGGTGACCGTTACCGCCGGCGATTCCGCCTTCTGGGCCGGTAAGCGAACCGATCCGCGGATTATTGTCATCGTCACCGAATATGAAATCCCCACTCAACCTTTCCGCCTGACTGTCTCCCCGTTTCGCGTCGATCAGCATTCCCCCTTCCGCAATGTCAAAACTCTTTCGTTTATCATTGAGATGACTTCACGGAAACGGGCCTATTCGGAGAGTTTCGATGACGGTATCCTTCTCAACCGCAAAGGCAACGTGGCCGAGGCCACGTCGGCCAACCTGTTCTGGGTCAAGGATGGCGTTCTGTTTACCACCCCGCTGACCGCCGGGTGCCTTGAGGGCATGACTCGCAAGCATATTATCGAGCTGGCCAAAACCGACAAAATCCCGATCAAAATAAAGGATATTAAACTGGCCGATTTTCTTAAAAGTGATGAAATCTTCGTCACCTCATCACTTAAACTAATCCTTCCGGTAATCTCGATAACAGCCGATAAGAAATTCACTTACAAAGCTGGCCTAATCACAAATAAAATGAAAGCCAGGCTTTGGGAGTTCATTAGTTAAATAGCAAGCCTAATTGAGGGTGCCTCATCCGCCTTGGCGGGCTGTGGGTTCGAACTCTAGTGCGCGGCAGATGTCCACATCTGCCCGTCTTTCTTAGGCCAGGTGTGGCCCGGAGCTCCGCTCCGGGTTTCTAAATATGCTCAATGATTCTCCTGACATCATATTCAATTGAATCAATCCTAAGCGGAAATTCATATATCCCGTTTCGCGCCCGCCTACTCAACCATCGCCATCTCATCGATAAAAGCTGCATTCTCTGAAACCCGGAGCAAAGCTCCGGGGCCACGCCAGCCCTACTATTACTTTTTCAGACCTATATTTTCATAAAATGTTTCGAAGCGATTTGTGTCTATCTGCTTGCTTATATCACAGACCAGCGAACAACTCGTCAAAAAGAAAGACTCAACATTATATGGATAAATATAAGTCGTAACCTGTTCCACATTGCCACTATTATCTCGACGGAAGATATTTGCGGCACCAGTCTTGTACTCCTTTTCCAAATAATATATCTTGTCGCCTTGACTCATTCTTTGGGGATTTGATATAATATTAGGTGATTTATAAAAAGTCCAAAGCGAATCAATTTCAATATCATAAACAAGTATTTTCGAAGGTATCGAACCATACGGATCAACGGAATAGCCGGCCATAATGATTTCGCAGTAATCGGGCGTCAAATAAATATCACCGCCTTGTCCAAAATTCCTTAACACTTCATAATTGTTTTCGGCTGCTAATTTGATTAATAAACTACTCCGACCTTGATCCAGAAAAAGTAGGGTGTCGACGGAGTCATAGAGAACAGCATACGTCCTGATAATGTCAAAATACATCAAATCGGGATAATTGCCACTCAACAGAGTGGTAGTCAAATTGGTTGATTCAATTTCCTTGTAAATAATCTCCGCCTTCGCGGAATCATGTCTAATAAAAACAACTCCGTTTAATCCAGAAAGTGATGGGTTAAGGCTTCCACTAGGCAGGCTATCGAGCACTCGCCATTTCATTTCGCTGGGATTAAGCTGATCAACAAGATAATATTTTTCTTCAACAAGAACCGGTTTTCCATCGGATCCATCCCCCTCTATATGAACATATTTTATAATACCATACTCTCCATCATAGGAAACATCATATAATAGTATTGTGTCATCTATTCCAATTTTGGCATTACATGCTGTTAGAATAATAATAAATGACATTACATTTACTGAATTCTTAATGTATATGATAAAAGCTTGCATTATGGTAAAAGTAGTCCAATTCGAGTAAGTCGGGTTACTCGCTTATTCGCTGGCGCTCATGCGCTCGGAACACCGACCTACAATTAATCCCATGTCTATCATCGTAAATTTTCGCCGTGGAGTCATTCAATGATGTGTTAATCCACTTATGAAAGATAGATTCTTTAGAAAAATTGGCAATGGAAAAATGATGTCAGAGACCTGGGGAATCGCCACAATATGTAGCGGCGGGTTTGTAACCCGCCGAGAAAAACGATATAAAACCGTCCCACACACAAAAACCGCATTACTTTAATGCTAATTCCGGCCGCAGACGCCATTGTAGGGGCGTATTGAATGTACAGTATCATGAGATCCGAGACAGTATGTCTCAGAACATATGAAACACTTGTTGTATTCTTGACACTGGTATAACCAACGGTTTTGTTCTTTTGGT